>JAFQVE010000600.1 GCA_017408185.1 Oscillospiraceae bacterium
AACGGAAGCTGGCTTGAGAGAGGAAACCCTGTTGAAAATAAACGTGTATTTCAAGGAGTCAATTCATCGTATTACCGTGGCTTTAAAACTGAAAGTCTTGATGACCTTGAATGGGGATTTATAGGCAGTAGTGTAAAATCATCCGATGGTATATCCACATCTGCTGCATCTGGCAATAAGGCCTACAATATGGTTGTCGGAAACTTCAACACTTATGCAACACGTGCGATTGCAAAAAATGCCGGAGAATGGATTGCATTTAAGATAGAAGTTCCCAAAAACGGAACATATACCGTTGATGTAAAATCCTATCTTTATACATCAGCAACGACCGACCTGGACGTTTTTCTCCTGCCGGGGAATGCCGAAGTTTCCGTTGGCGGATATGAAGGGGAACTTCTCGGAGCTTTTGATGATCAACGCGTATATGGTACATTTTCGGAAGTGACTGCAAGCGATAGTACGAAATTTGCTTGCGAGAGATCCGGAGCAAAATCGTTTGATGAATTTTCCTTTAGTGACATTGATGCAAATGACTACAAAGTAATTGACAGCGCAAATACATATAAGAAACAAGGAACAGGTTCTGCAAAGACTGAAGGTATTCAGAGTATTTCAGATACATCAGAAGAGATTTATATTGCTTCCGGTGCATATGTGCTTCTTTTAAGAGCAAATGTGGGCGGAGAAATAAATGTTGGTTCCTTTAGTCTCACTCCTGTTTCGGCAGACGAGACTCAGGCTCCCGTCGAACTTACCGGCAACATCACCTTTGGTGCAGGTGCTGATTTTCAGTATAAGGTAAATGAGGGAAATTACACAGATATAAACGTAAATAATGTTGCATCAATTCCTGCCGGAAGTAGCGTAACTGTTAAGATTTCTGATACAACCAACTTTGCAGGCTGGGTTCGTGGCACGGCAGATAGTGGAGTTTGGGTATCATCTGATGCAGAATACACCTTCAATATTATGTCTCCTACATACCTCACACCGATTTACACAACTCCCGAAGAAGGCTCAACTCACGTTGTTGAATTCTGGGACGAAAACGGCGCATATGTTGAAACGATAACAGCAACTGACGGCAAGGCTACTCTTCCGACAAGTGGTTATGGACTTGTTGGTGGCGAGTTTAACGGTTGGTGGCTTAATGCAACAACTCAGCTTTTCGAAGGAGATGATGTTGCAGAGGGCATTACCCGTGCAGTAGCAAAGTATAATTATGGCACATTCGGAGCAAAGATCGAAAACAAAAATAACTCCGCAACCTATTGGAAACGCGGTGAGAGCATCGTAGCTTACGGAAGCTCCTATGATTTCTATAAGTGGGACGGCGAGGAAACAATTACCTATGGCACAGAAACAGTCGAGAATAAGCCTGTAGTCGTTCTTGATGCAACTCCTGTTGATGGTGCATATATGATAGAATACGACAAAGGAAACGCAACAGAAGTTGTTGAAGCGGGAATAATTTTCGGAAGTAAGGCTGATATACATATCGGCTCAACGGACGGTTCAAAAGCAGCTTCACAGAGAAATGAAGACCACGGACAGTTTTGTGCAAAACCCAATGAAAACGGAAATTCCGATTATGTAAAAGGATATCTCATCTATAAAGGAGCAGACAGTAAACTCTATGTAATTTATACCGCTGCGATAGAAACTTCGGTATAATGATTTTTGTATTGAAGTGATGTAAGGAGAATTGTATGAAAAAGATAATATCTCTTATTCTTACCCTTTCAATGATAATCTCAATGCTTCCGGTAATTTCTGCAGAAGACATTGCAGAAATATCGTATACATACACTTTTTCAAACGGAAGCTGGCTTGAAAGAGGTAATACGTCAACGCAGGCACGCACTTTGAAAAACAGTGCTTTTGCAACAGAAACCCTTTCTGATACAGAGTGGGCGTATCTCGGTTCGGGAACTTCAAAATTCATCGGACGTGCAAGTGCAAACTTATATAATATGGCGGTCGGTAATTTCAATTCTGCGGCTACCCGTGCAATAGCGACAAACGCAGGCGAATGGATTGCTTTCAAGGTTGAAGTGCCCGCAGAGGGAACGTATTCCGTTGATGTAAAGTCATATTTCTATACAGCTGCGACAACTGATATGGATGTATATCTGCTGCCTGCACAGACACAGGTAACGGCGGGAGAATATACGGGAACGCTTGAAGGTGCATTTGCCGACAGCCGTGTTTACGGTCAGTATGTCGGAAATGCGGACGATACAGCCTGCACAAGAGAAAATACAAAGAAATTCAGCGACTTTTCATTTGCAGGTATAAATGCAGATGACTATAAAGCTATTGACGGTGCAAGTACATATAAAAATCAGGGAACAAGCGCTGCCAAGACAGAAGGTGCACAAAGTCTTGCGGGTTCAGCTTCAAAAGAGCTGAATCTTCAGGCAGGTACTTATGTTCTTTTGCTTTGTGCAAATGAATCGGGCGAAATGAATATATCTTCGCTCACTCTTATGGGTCTGGGAGAAAAGCAGGAACTTACGGATATTGAAGCATCTTTTGGTGAAGAAATCTATGTGGGGAAAAAGCTTTCTCCAACGGTCAGATGGTTTAGCGAAGAAAAAGAAATAGACGGTGCTCTCGGCACCGTTACGCTTGAAATACCTGAGGACGGAAATGCTGATGGTGCGTTGCTTTTGGGAACTGATGGGAATATTTATGCAATAGCCGAAGGCAGAGCAACGATAAAGGTTACCGGAACTCTTGATGGTGTTTCTGCATCAAAAGAAGTAACTGTTGATATCATAAACGAAACACGCTGGGCAGGTGCGAACCAGTCATATATGTTTTCCACAAAAGGACATGCCGATATGTCCGGAAATCAGGGAATAACCGTTGAGGATACAACTTCCGGCAGACAAATTACCGAGGAAGAATTTAACACATATGCATACCGCGATTACGGAGAAATCAGACCGTGGGGTATGGTCTCGGCACACGCTACATACAGAGGCGGAAAAAAGTATTTTACGCAGTACAGCACGAGTATGGATTTTTGCGGAAACAACGGAGATTGGATTGCGTTTAAAGTAAAAGTTCCGGCAGCGGGAAAATATAATATTGATGTGGCAGGTCAGGCACAGACTACAGCAGGTCTTGCGGCAATTTATATGCTTCCGTATGAAAGCACAATGACTTTTTCATCTGTTCTTTCAGAGATAAATTCATATATGACAGCTGAAAACCTGGTTGCTGAGGCTGATTTTAACAGTTCAACAAAAGAAATAGTCAGACTTAGCGGAGTCGGAGAATTTATTGCAGATGAAGCTCTCGACTATTCAAAAGGTTATGCAGAATATCTTATGATAGTCAAGACCTGTTACAGTAAGAAAGCATCCGGACAGTACCGTGTGATACTTCAGGGAATACATTTAATCGGAAACCCTGCACTCTCTTCAGCGGAGGTTACGTTTTCTGAGAAAAGCCTTGGTGTGGGAGAGAGCACAAGCGTTTCATCGATAACGGGAAAAGATGCAGCAGGTGCAGCTGCAGATGCTTCAAAGGCATATGTTCACCATGTACTTTCGGAGAATGATGTTGAAATTCTTTCTCAGTCAGCTGATGGGAAAACATTTACTGCGTTGAAAAACGGAAACGCAACGGTCAAAAGCTATGTAATTCTTGGCGGAAGCGTTTGCACAGATGAAAATATAATCACCGTTGATGAAAATGCAACTGTTACCGCTGCATACATTTATGCAAACAATCCGTATGAAATCGGAGAAGACCTCTCTTTCGATACAAGACTTGAGCAAAAAGACCGAAAAGTTATATCGGGCGGAACGATTGAAAGTTTTGAAATCGTAAGCAATGACAGTGGAGCAATTTCACTTTCCGAAGATGCAAAAACCATAACGGCGAAGGCTGTGGGTATTGCCGAAGTCAGGGCAATAATAAATGCACGCGGAAAGAGCTTTGAAAGCGATATAGTCAAAGTCACGGTTGTTGAACCTGAAATTTCAGGAAATCCCGTGGAAAGGGCAGAAATCGTTGTTGAAAACACAACTGTTGAACTTGGAGGAACTCCTCTGACAGCGTTAATAAAGCTTTTTGATGCCGATGGTACAGAAATTGCATATGAATCTGACGATATTCAGAAAATATCCTGGAAGTCAGACAATGAAGCTGTTGCAACTGTTTCTGAAACAGGTGAAATTATCGGTAAGAGCGATGGAAAAGCAAAGATAACTGCAGTCATAACATATGGAGGGAAAACTGTAAGTGCTTCTGCGGAAGTTGTTGTTGAGGATAATTCGGGCGTTGACTTGAGTTTTGGAGTTAATGTATCTGCGCCGGAATCAATATATGTTTACGGAAGCGGAGAGCTTAAATTATCCGTAACTATGAACAGCGGAAATGTTATTACGATTCCGAATGAATATATTACCTGGAATTTCAGCGATGAATCCATGAGCGATGTTATCGAAATAACAGATGGTTGTATTTACGGTAAAAATCTTGGCAAAGCCGTGATTCTTGCGACAATCAATCCCGAATACAAAAATATCGGAGAAATTGAAGTTTCGCCTGTTGAGATTGATGTGATATGGGATGCAACAATCAATCCGCAAATCTACACAATGGAAAGCAGAAACAATGCCAAAGTAAACGTAACCAAGTATTCCTGGGCAAAGAAACTGCGAGACACAGCTATAGCAAATGCCGATTCTTATGTGGAAAATCTTGATAAAATTTATAATATGGCGGCTCCGGAAGGTCTTCCGCGCTTCTATTACAATGGACAGAGATATGACCCTCACAATAACGCCTGCCGTTATTGCGGAGAAGACCTCACGTTGGAATATAGTAAGTATGGTTTCAAATCAAACGCACTTGCTCGTGAATGGAAGGTTCAATGCCCGGAATGCAGGAGAGTTTTCCCATCAAATAAGTTTGATGAATTCTGGAAACTTGGTCTTACGGAAAGTAAAAAACTTTGGAGCTATGAGCAGGCTTTGCAAAAGCACCATGAGTTATTTGTCTGCGAAAGTGTAAAAGCGGGCAATGCCTGCACCTGTATCCGTCCCATAGATTCGGCTCCCGAGCCCGGAAGTACCGAATGGTATGCAAATGACCCGAGAAACGAAGAGTGGTATGCATTTTACGGATATGGAGTGCCGGGAGGATATCTCAATAATGACTTGTATAAAGAAATTGATGAGAAACTCGGTGTAAGCGGTTGGGCAGTTGATGACGGATTTGGTTATCGCCAGCCTTATGTTTCAAAGGAGATGGCTGACGAAAAGGGTGTTCCCGGATATTCTTCGCAGTATTACAACAAGAATGGATATGCATGGTACAGGGTTGGAACGAGAGAAGGACCTGTTGTTTATACATATGCAGCTAACTTTGCGTATGAAGGTATCTGGCAAGCTAAAGGTACAAACAGCGCGGTTATGAAAAGCGCACTTAAAAGTCTCCGTGAGGCGTTCCTCTATACGGGAGATGCGAAATACGGAAGAGCAGGCGTTATCCTTCTTGATAAATGGGCGGACTTATACCCATATTTTGATTGGGGCAAATGGCGTAGCTTCAGAAGCGACTCATACCTCGGAACAACCTGCGATGCGGTTGATTCGACGTACCTTGCAATTGAACTTGCTGAAAGCTATGATGCTTTTCTTCCCATTTATAACGATCCATACGTAGTTGATTATCTTTCGAAATCTGCACCTCAGTATGAAATGAATGATGACGGCTCATGGAAGCGGGATAAAAATGGTGAATTTGTTCCTGTAAATCTCAAAGACAGCTCCGGAGCACTTCGGAAGAATGTTGAAGACAATATTTTGCTCAAGATATTTGAAGATGCAAGAACCGGTAAGGTGTGGGGCAACTTTGGTCTTCATCAGTCGTCTGTTGTAACGGCGGCTATCGTTCTCAACCGCGAACCGCAAACGGGAGAAATGATTGACTGGACGATGAGATACGGAACGGGGAAAGGATACAACAGCGTAAGTGTTGATAAGCCGATGCCCGAACCTATTGAGGGTGCATATACTCTTGATCATATGATATCTGCTGTAGACCGTGACGGTAACGGAAATGAAAACTCAACGCAGTACAATAAATTCTGGATAACATATCTTCTTGATGTTGCGGAAAAACTTGAGAAGTGGACACAGAATCCTGAAAATTCCGAATATAAAAAGTATAATCTTTTCGACAACCCGAAGTTTGTCAAGATGTTTACCGCAATCCCGAAACTTACTCTCGGTGGTTATTATTCGCCACAGATGGGTGACTCTGACGGAACGGCAACTGCTACCATGAACGTTGTTCTTGATGACTGTGTTACAGGATTTAAGTACACCGGGAATCATTTGCTTGCGCGTGTTATTTATGAGCAGAACAATGGTGTTGAAGGTTTACATACTTCTGTTTACGATGCAGAACCGGAGAAAATTCAGCAGGATATACAGAAAATAGTTGATGAAGAAGGAAGCTTCTCGCTTGAAAGTGAGCTTCTTTCAGGTTTTGGATTTGCGGCACTCCGTGCAGGTTCAATGAATGAATCGGTAAATGCCACAACGGAAACAAACACCCAGCGTGATTTCGCATTGTATTTCGGAATGACAAACGGTCACGGTCACCGTGATACCATGAATCTGTATATGTCTGCATTCGGACTTAATATTGCTCCGGATCTCGGATATCCGAAGGCTACGGGAACAGACCCGAACCGCTTGCAATGGGTGCAGACAACGATTTCTCACAACACGGTTGTTGTTGATGAAAAGGAACAGCCGAGCGTTGGCTTTACCGGTAAGGCACAGCACTTTGATGATGCCGGAAGAGTTAAGGTTATGGACGTTACATCGGATATTTATTCTCAATGTGATGAATACCGTCGTTCGGTAGTTATGGTTGAGGTTGATGATGAGATATCCTACGGTGTTGATTTCTTCCATATCAAGGGCGGAAACGATCATTTATACAGTTTCCACAGCCAGTCGGATGAAATAACGGCTATTTCCGGACTTTCGGATTTGTACGAACAGCCGACATATGAGAATGAACTGGGTGAGCTTGTCGGTACGTATGCCGGTGCGAATGTTGTTTATGGAAGCGATCCAAACCATCAATCGTCATATTCATACGAAACAAAATATCCCCGTGGCTATACATGGCTTAAGAATGTAAGAACGTACAATTCAATAGAAAATGATTTTGCGGTCGAATACAAAGTAAAAGACTGGAACAAGGTGCTTCCGAATAAGCGCGATATACGTCTTCGCCTTACGATGGTAAATGATTCTCCGTTTAGTGAAGTTACATTTGTAACCGGTGAAGCACCGGCAACAGGCAAGAACACAAACATCGGAGAGCTTGAATACCTGCTTGTAAGAAATAAAGGTGCAAATCTTGACACTACATTCACCACGGTTTATGAGCCGTATATAGCAGACAACAAGTATATAGAAAGCATCGAAAAGGTTTCAATGACACGCAAAGAAGGTCAGAAACCGGGGATTAACGATTCATACAGTGCAGTTCGTGTAACTCTCAAAAACGGAAGAATTGATTATATTATCTATTCAAATAATAATCAAGTTGATTATGTTGTTGATAACAAGTTTAACTTCCGTGGCTTTATGGGTGTTGTTTCCCTTGAAACCGTGGACGAAGGTGAAGAAATAGTTTACAGCTATCTCAATGACGGCAAGGTGCTTTGCTTTGTTGATGATAACGAAGCAGAAGAAACGACTCCGGCATATACGGGAACCGTGAAATCCTTCACAGAAGAGCTTTCGCTTGAAAACAACATTGTTTACACACCTGCTGTCGGTGAAACTGTCGATTTGGATGCTATTAAAGGTCAATATGTTTATATAGAGAATGATGGAGTACAAAGCGGTGCTTACAGAATTGAAAATGCTTCGATAACTTCGGATGGTGATGTCGCTCTTGATGTCGGAGAAGTGTCTGTTGTAAGAAGTTATGTTGATGCCACAGATACTACTCTTGGTTACGTTTATAACATAAAAGAGGGACAGTCGCTCCGCATTCCGATCTCAAACATATACGATGCATCTCCTAAAGTCGAGGCTGTTTCTGATTTCTCTGCAACAGCCGGAAGCATAATAACAATAAACATCAATGCTGTAAGTAATATCGGAAAGAATATCACTCTTATAGGCACGAGCGCTCCGAGAGGTATGTCAATTGATCAGGAAACCAAGACCATAACTTGGAAACCAACTTCGTCTCAGATCGGAGAGAATTACATAGCAATAACTGCAAGTGACGGAGTACTTGAAACGACGATTCACTTTACGGTGACTGTCTATGGTTCAACAACAAGCGGTTCGTCCGGAGGCGGTGGAGTAGGAACAACAACACCCACAGTTCCTGATACGCCTGCAATACCTGATGTTCCTGATGTGTCAGCGCGCTTTACTGATCTCGGAGCGCATGCGTGGGCAGCCGATGCAATAAATGCCCTCGCAGACAAAGGAATCATAAAGGGAACAAGTGAGAATACTTTCTCTCCTGCGGCTAACATAACAAGAGCAGACTTTGCAATTCTTCTTGTCCGCGCTTTTGAGCTTTCAAGCGATAACACAGAGAATTTTGCAGATGTTGATGCTTCCGATTACTTTGCAAAAGAACTTGCAATCGCCCGAAATACAGGCATTGTAAACGGAATAGGCGATAACAAATATGCGCCGAAAAACACAATCACCCGTCAGGATATGATGGTAATTGTATACCGTGCAATGCAGAAGCTTGGTATGGAACTTGAAAACGGAGATGTTGAATACACGGATTTCTCTGATGTCTCCGATTATGCAAAAGAAGCGGTATCGGCACTCATAACAGCCGGTCTTGTAAACGGAAAGAACGGAAAAATCGCTTCAACCGACTACACAACAAGAGCCGAGGTTGCAGTTCTTATCAAAAGAATTATAGATTACACATCAAAGGAATAGAGAGAAAGCAGAGAGAATTTCAATATTAACTTTGCGTAAAGTAGTAGTGATGGAAGCCCCTCAAACAGAAGTTTGTTTGAGGGGAAATCGATTATAAAAGTATTTTAAAAGGACGTGTTTTGGGTGAAGTTGTCATCAGGGATTTATGGTCTTATAAGAAGATTTTCGGATAAGGAAGCAATAAAAATTCTTGCTGATGCAGGATTTGACGGGTTTGATCTGACAATTAGTTATGGCTCAGAGGCAGAGAAAAGTCTTGAAAATGATTATATGAAATATGCAGAAGAGATTAAGCAATATGCAAATAGCCTTGGAATAGAATGTGTCCAGGCACATGCTCCTCAACCGAGCAGAGAAGATGGCGAATACTATGATAAAATTGTGCGTGCAATAGAATTGGCAGCATATGTGGGGGCAAAAATTATCGTTGTTCATCCGATTAAGGATGAAGGAGATGGATTTCAGTGGC
Source organism: Oscillospiraceae bacterium (assembly GCA_017408185.1). The sequence continues at coordinate 9,442 of JAFQVE010000600.1, forward strand.
AAAAACAATCTTTGTTTGAAAAAAATATGAGATTTTATAAATCCTTGATTCCTTATGCAGAAAAATATAATATAAAAATAGCAATAGAAAACATCTATAGTTTTGATAAGCGTAGAAATGTTGTTGTGAGCAGCGTGTGCTCACATGGTGATGAATTTTCCGAATATATAGATGTGCTTAACAGCGAATACATAGTTGCTTGTGTGGATACGGGACATGCGGCTCTTGTCAGCGATTCCGCACAGAATCTGTTAAGAATTCTCGGGAAACGTGTTCAGGCTCTTCATGTCCATGATGTTGACTGTGTCGGAGATAATCATACTTTACCGTATACACGATTGCTTGATTGGGATGACATTTGCAAAACACTTGCCGAAGTTGGATATGAGGGGTGTTTCAACTATGAAGCAGGCAATTTCTACAGTCGCTATATGGAGGATGATTTTATTCCCGTTGCGGCAAAATTTGCAGAGCAGGTAGGCAGAAGTCTTATAAGGAAAATTGAAAGGTTCAGGCATTGACAAACCGGATGAAAACATCACCCGTGATCAGGTTGTCGCAATTTTGTTTAGATACGCACAATAAAAGAAGCGCAAATGCACCGTCTTGACGATAATTTCAGTCAAGAACGGTGCATTTTCTACTTGTAAATTTTGAGTTTTTCGCTATGTTGCAACGGAAAAACATCAACCGTCTATATCAAGCCGAGTGAACTCAGGGTGAGCTTGCGGGTTCGGTTGAGTTCTGAATTTTTTATATCATAGGAGTTGAGATATTCTTTCAAATCCTTCGGGGAAAGACCGAATGTATCCATGCAGACTTTATGAAAATGCGAACTACTTGAAAAACCACATTCATCTGCCAACTCATAGATGGCTTTATCTTCATACGGAAGCTTTCCGACAACTCTGCGAAGCCGTACAGACGTGAGATATTCATGACAGGTTATTCCGCTGTGTGCTTTGAAAGAGTCAAGAAAGGTGCTTCGTGACATTGTGGCGTATTTGGCCGCATCGGAAATTGTTATCTTGTCAAAACAGTTGTTTGTTATATACGATATTGTTTGATTTATATGCAAGGAACGTTCCTGTAGTGATGATAAATTCTGACCTGAATATGGGGTGTTTATTTTTTTTATGCATAATTCAAGAACTTTTCCGATGTTTGCAAAAAAACGCCTGGAAAACGCATTATAATCATTTTTTTGAGCATAAAGAAAGTCTAAAAACAGTTCATCAAGATGTTCCTTTTCTTTTCCGGTAAAGTTCATAAACGGACTTAAATGCATTTTATCAAATAAAGCACAACTGTGATAGGGGGTGAAGAAGGGCAAAATATTTTTCTCAAAAACATCATTTTTGAAAGAAACTGAAATAACAGTCGTATTTTCTATATCTGAATTTACAGAGTTTATCTGATGAACGGAGAAAGGATAGACTATTGCGAGAGAACCACTGTTTTGAGTAAGGCGTTGACCGTTAATCGTATGCACATATGAACCCGAAACGGTGTACCATATTTGAGCATAATCGTGATAGTGAAGTTCGCTTATTCTTTTGTCAACAAGAAGGTCAACGCAAAACGGCTTCAGGGGATTCGGAAAACTGTGCATAGAAATATTCGGCAAAACGCAGGATAATTTAGGTAATAAAACGTTCATTGAAGCGACCTCCTTTCTGTTTGTTATTATATAATAAACAAAACCTTTTTTCAAGCTGAATTAAATCGGACTTTTTTGCAATTTTTGTTTGTTGCTGTGGTAAGGTAGCATAAGATATAATATAGACAGGGAAGTTTCGTTTATGAGGAGGAAAACTAATGAAAAGAATATTATCAATGATTCTTGCGTGTTGTATGCTTATGTCAATGCTTCCGCTTTCATATGCAGAAAGTGTGCAAACCGGAAATAAGGTTGTATATGATTTTGAGGATAAGTTTCAGGTAACGGATCCTGCAACACCTTATTCTTCGCTGACCTACGACACAAACAATAACCTTTGGGAATATAAAGCCAATTCCAAAGGTTATACAAATATCCTGTCGACGGGGGCTGTGATAAGAGCACATAAGAGTATTGGTGAGATTGCGCTTATAGCCCAGAATCCGGAAAAAACTGATAATGCAGATAAAGCATATTGGATTGCTTTTGAAATCAATGTTCCGAAAAAGGGAAATTACAGCCTTTCTGTAAATGCTACTCCTCTTGCATACGGTAAGTCAACATATATCGATACATATTTGTTTAATGCAAACGGCGTAACGGAAGTAGAAGACGGTATTATTCCAGATAATAAGCTGACAAGTAAAAAATTCAAAGCAGATACCGAAAATGAGACTTTGTCTCTCGGAAAAAAAGAACTTGATGCAGGAAAATATTATTTTGTTTTTAGTCCGGCATCTTCAAGAAGCAATTCTTCGGGAAAACTCAACGGATCATTTGTTTATCTGCACAACTTCACACTCGAGGCGGACATAGAGCTTGAAAGTGCGTCTGTTTCACTTCAGGAAAACATCCTTTATCCGGGTGAGTACACAAATGCAAAGGCAAGTGCCAAAAATAATATCGGGGAAGATTTGTTGCTTGATGAAGTCGGCGTTGAATTCAAAAGTTCGGATGAATCAGTTGCAATAATCAGTTCCTCCGGAGAAATATATGCGGTATCGCCCGGAACAACCGAAATTACCGCAACGGTAAGAGCGAGCACAAGTTCCAAAACGAGTGCTCCGCAAGTGCTTACCGTAAAATCAGTCGGACAGGCGGAGAATATCCCGCAAGAGCTTTCCTTTGATTTTCCGCAGGGTTTTATCTATATAGGACAAGCTGTAGCCGTAAAAATAGCGGACGTGAATGGAAATTATCCCGGTGACGGAATAAAGTATACATATAGTATTCAGGATGAAAGTATTATATCCGAGAAAAACGGAACATTCTCCGCAAAAAAGATTGGAAAAACAAAGGTAGATGTTCTTGCGGAATTTGGAGAAGAAAGAAGAGAATTTACATTTGATGCTGTTGTTGTGGGAGAAAACCTGCTTGTAAGACACGGTGTAGATCATGGTCAGTTTGAAAACAGCATCTATATGAAGGATGGTTCGGTTTCCGGAGTGACGGATAAAACATCGCTCTGGAACGTTACAAAAAACGGAGCTAGGGATAACTTTACATATGAGCTTCTTAAAAATCAGCTTTCACCAACAAAAACAGCGTTTACCAATATTGCAAAAATAAGCTTTGAAGAATCGGTGACTTCAACTCTTGCATACAACATTCTGCGCCTTCAGGGTCGTACCGGATACTACGCACCGGACAGCACAGACCACAACGGTCTTGTAAATCTCGACCCCAATAAACTATATGAGCTTACCGGCTATATAAAGAGTGAAAACATAGATGCAGATCCGGTACTTGCAAAAGCTGAACTTTATTATTATACGCTCACGGGACAGAAAGCAACTGCACTTAAAAACTATAACAATACGCCGTGGGAGAAAAAAACAGGAGCGCAGGATTGGACGCAGTTTACCGTTCCTGCGGTGTGGCTCAATTGGAATGGATATGACGGCATAACAGTTGACCCCCGAGTGGAAATTCAAATGCCGGATGAAGCGAATGGAGACTATTACATTGCAAATCTTCATCTGCATGAGGTATGCTTTGATAGTGTTGATTTCCGTCTTGTAGGTACAATTGAAAATCCAAAAACCTACGACACATTCAAAACGTCGTTCAGGGCACTTACAAATACAGGCAATGAAATTATTTCCGGAGATACCAATCAGACGATAATTGCGAAATATTCTTCAACAAACGAAAATGTTGCAAGAGTTTCAGAAGACGGCATTATTACCGTTGTGAGTGATGGCGAATGTGATATTCTTGCCGAGGTTACGATCAATAACGTAACAAAAACCGGAAGAATTCCTGTGTCTGTTTCGGGACTTGAGGTAATGTTTGAAAAAGTCAAGGTAACACATCCCGAGACAATTGAGGTCGGAAAAAACGATGCTACGGAAATCAAATGTCTTAATACCGATGGCACGGAGTATTCGGGAGATGACCTGACAATATACTATGAGAGCAATACTCCCGGTCTTGCAACAATAGATCAGAATGGAATAATCACAGCTAAAAATCCCGGAAAAGCAGTTTTCTCAATCACTGCAAATGTCGGATTATATAATACAAAAACGACTTTTGAAATAATTATAGTTGATAACACCGAGCTTGCAAGTGCCGGTGTTACCGGAGCAGAAAGCATAGAAAAGGGCTTTTCAACCAAGCTTTCGGCAGTTGCACTTCACAGCAGCGGAAACACGGCAGATATATCGCAATGTGAAGTTGAGTTTTCGCTTTGTGATGAAGCAGATATTGCAATTCTTGAAGTTTTTGAAGATGGAACCGTAACCGGTATATCAGAGGGAACTGCGGATGTTCAGGTAAGTGTAACTCTCAACGGTAAAACTGTTACAAGTAATCCTTATTCAATTGAGGTCACAGGCGAAAATCCGAAGAGTAAATCCTGGGATTTCCGTGCAAGACCAAATAACTCCTCTGCGCTTGATGCAACGCTTGAAGCTGATGGCTGGTGTGTAAACCGTGATAAAACTGCGCCGACAAGGGTAACGGCAGCTTTGGGCGGCAACTTTTCGGCAATACGCTGTTTGAGTTCTTCAATCCAGTTCAGCGCTCCGAAGGCAGACAACACGATAGAGTCCGATCTTGCAATTGATTTTACAGTTGATCACTCCGGCTGGTATCAGCCTGTCTTTGTCGGAAGACGTGTAAAGACAGGTAAGGATGCAAATCTCTATATAGATGGAGAATATGCAGGATATTGCAATTTCAAATCGGGTGGAAATGACACCGATATACCTGCTACTGTAAAGCTTAATCCGATTTATCTTGAAAAAGGAACACATACTCTTACTCTTCGCGCACAGACGGTAGGATATCTCTATCCGATAAGCTTTTCGATAAAGTGGCTTGGTGATGAACCTTTGGAAACGGGCGTTCGCATCATTCCCGAAAAGACCTCGTTTGCAGTTGGAGAGACAATAAGTTTCGATGTTGTAGCCGACCTTTCCGGAGGTATGACCTATAAATTCGGAAATAATCTTGATGGAAAACTAAATGAGGTAAGAAGCTTTATTGCATCGGTCTCGGGAGAGGGGACAGCAACTGTATCGGGCTACGACATAACGGCAAAAAAAGCAGGAAAAATTATCCTCTCAGCCGATGTGAAATATAATGAGAAAAACTATTCTCGGGAAACAGAACTTGAAATTTCTCCCGAGGGCTTTGCAATCGTCAAGCTTTCTTCTGATGCCCGGGTAATGAAGCCGGATTCCGAGGGCGGTGTAATCACCGTTTCTGCTCTTAACCATCTTGGCAAGGAAATTCAGCTTGGAGCAAATGATACTGTGGTGTTCTCTACATCCGATGAAACGATCGTAACCGTTGATGAAAGTGGTTATATGACTCCGGCAGGCAAAGGAACGGCAACGATAAGTGTCGAGGTAACAATTGACGGAGTTGCACAAACAGGATACCTGAATGTATCAGTTCGTGACGGCAAAACAAGAAGCACCTATTACACCGAAGAAAGAGTGCTTGCGGCACGGGAAAACATATCCGGGTATGATTGGGCGAAAGAAGAAAAAGAAACTGCTGTTGATACAGCGGATTATTATCTGCAGTATACAGATGCACTTTATGAAATGATTCCGTCACAGGGAATTCCGAGAAGCTACCATGTAGGCTATAATGAAGATCCCGATATCCGCATATGCCGATACTGTGGAGCGAATCTCCAGCAATACGGCTCATACCCGTGGTCGGTTAATGCACTTACTCGTCCGTGGAAGGTTCAATGTCCGGATTGTAAGCGTCTTTTCCCAAGTAACGATTTTGCAAAGCTTTATGAGCTTGGCAAAAACGAACACGGCGAATATGATGTTGCCCTTGCACACGAGAGAAATGAAAAGCTGCGCATAGAGACAAACGGTGAGGTGGATTATCTTAAAAATACGCTTTACCCTGAATTATATAACCCGTCAAGTGATTTTTACAACAAGGACCCGCGTACCGGAGATACAATCGACGGAACAAAGTGGGGTGTTGACGATGGTCTTGGATATGATACCGGAAGAGTGTACCCCAACGGAACACCGGAAGTTCATACCTATATTGCCGCGGCAAATCATTTGTCAATCTGGAAGCATCCGCTTTCAAAACTGGGAAAAGGTGTTGTATTTGATGCAATCACAAGCTTCCGTGATGCATATGTTTACACAGGCAATGCAAAATACGGAAGAGCAGGTGCAATATTGCTTGACAGAATTGCAGACCTCTATCCTGACTATAGTGTAGATGCATTTTATGATGCAAGCTCAGGAGTTGATAAATATCACAACTCGGGCGGAAATGTAGGAAAAATTCTTGGTGCTATATGGGATGCTACTTCTTTCACCGGAGAATTTGCAACAGCATATGATGCATTCTTCCCCATGTATGATGATTCTCAGGTTATAAACTATTTGTCCGAGAAAGCAGTAAAATACAGTTACGGCGAAAAACTCATTGAGGATGAAAACGGGCAGATGCAGGTGACAAGCGAAACCGTGCGTCAAAATATTGAAAAGAATTTCCTTGAGGAAGTCTATTTTGCAATAAAGACATCCACAATCGACGGAAACTTCGGAATGAAGCAAGACACACTTTCCAAGGTCGCTGTGGTTTACGACACAGAACCGTTGACGAGTGAAATGATTCAATTCATAATGCAATCCGGTGAGAACACAAAAGGCGTTTCGTGTACCGGTGGTAATGTTTTTGCCGAACTTATGAATACAGTTGACCGTGATGGTTACGGTGATGAATCCTCGTTTGGCTACAACAAAGGATGGCCGCGGGATATTTTGGAAACAGTAAAAACTCTTGCTCTTTATGAGAATGTTTCCGAGGAGTATAATCTCATAGCAAATCCGAAGTTTGTTAAGATGTTGTCTATGGAAACCGGAGGTCTTGTTGCCGGAATGCGTTGCATCAATCTTGGTGATGCAGGTGGTCCGGGACAAATAGGGATAAGCTTTGATTCCGACCTCTTCCTTGCCGCACTCAGCTCGGTTGATAGCTGGAATGCATCGGAAGAATTCAAGGAGCAACAGCGGATTCTGTATTCGCAGATTTTATATCTCAACAACGGTAATACAACAAAAGATTTGCATTTTGATATCTTCACAAAAGATCCTGAGTCAATTCAAAAGGCAATTGATGATATCATCCGCGAACACGGAGAATATGAGCTTGTGAAGAGTGATATCCGCACAGGTTTTGGTCTGGCAATTCTTCAGGATGGCGTGGACTTCCGTGGTAAGACCCCCTCCTCAAATCTTGATATCACCACCCGTGCACTATGGATGTATTTTGGCGGAGGCACAACCTCACATAAGCATTATGATGGATTACAGCTTGGCATTGATGCCTTTGGAATGAATCTGTCGCCCGATCTCGGATATCCTGCCGACACGGGTGCTCAGGGCGGAAAGATTCGTGTTCACTGGGTATCTGGAACTGTTTCTCACAATACTGTTGTTGTAAATGATATGCGTCAGGTGAAAGCTTCTTCAGCAGGAAATGTTATGCACTTTGACGATTCCGGAGAAATCAAGGTAATGGATGTTGATATGCCGGATGTTTATGGGCAGTATGTAGACACTTACAGAAGAACGGTTGTTTCTGTTGATGTTGACGATACCGTTTCTTACGCACTCGACTTCTTCCGCATCATAGGCGGAGATGAGCACGTATACAGTTTCCACGCACAGAGCAGAGAGGCAGAAACCGACCTTGATATGTTCTCTCAGCCTGTCGGAACTTATGCCGGCGCAGATGTTCCTTATGGGGATGACACATATTCCGCTTCGCACGATTCGGGATATAACTACCTCAAAAATGTCGAACGTGCACAGGCTCCGGGAACAGGAAACTTTACTGTGGACTTTGATATCGAAAAAATGCGTAAGTTCAGTTTTACAGAGCGTGATTGGCATCTGCGACTTACAATGCTCAATGACTTTGAACTAAATGAAGTCGCACTTGCAGACGGTGAAGCCCCTGAAAGAGGTGAAAATCCGCCAACATATAAGTATGTGCTTGCACGGCGCAGCGGAAAGAATATGAATACGCTGTTTACTACGGTGCTTGAGCCATACATCGGAACAAGTAACATCAAATCCCTCGAGCGTGTAGGTGTAAAACGTGCGGATGGCGGTGCAATGAGAAGTGCCGATTCGGTCGCTGCAGTAAAGGTTACACTCAAAAACGGCAGAGTTGATTATGTTGTGTATTCAACGAATAACGAAATAACTTATCGCATTGATGATTTGTTTGACTTTTGCGGCTTTGTCGGAGTCTATACTGTTTCGGAAAACGATAGCAGCACATCTTTCAGAAGTTATCTCCTTGACGGAACGAAGATAGGAGAAACTGAAACTGAAAGTGCGGCGATAGAAGGAATCGTAAAGAATTTCACAAGAGAGCCTGAGTTTGAAAACTTCATTGAAATTAAACTTTCAAACGGAACAGATCCGTCAGAGATCGACACATCTGCTCTTTGCGGAAAGCTTCTCGATATTGAAAACGATGGTTTCCGCAACGGAGATTATTGGATAAAGAATGCAACGATTGATGGTGATATATTACGACTTGATATCGGTGACGTTACAACTGTCCGAGGATATGTAGATGCTTTCGATTTCTCAAAGGGATATGTATGCAATATAGAAGAACATCAGAAGGCTCGTATCGCACTTGCGTGTTATGATACTTCAGCACCGGACTTTGCTCCCGTGAAGGATACTACTGTATCTGCAGGAAGCTCAATCACAATTCCTCTTAATGTTTTAAGTCCCGAAGGAAGAAATATAGAACTAATCGGAACAACGATTCCGCGAGGAATGAGCATTGACAATGAGAAAATGGAACTTATCTGGAAACCGAGTTCATCTCAGGTTGGCGAAAATCACGTTGCAATAACTGCATCAGACGGAGTTCTGACGACAACAGTCCGATTTACAATAACTGTATACGGCTCGACTTCCGGCGGAGGTGGTGGCGGCGGTGCAACCACTCCAACAACACCCTCGGATAAAACGGAGAATGATAAGGAACCGGAAATCAATGTAGGGGAGGATATCATCCTCCCGCCTGCAGAGTCAGATGCGCACTTCATTGACCTCGGTGCTCACGCCTGGGCGGAAGATGCAATCAATTCCCTTGCTTCGAGCGGAATAATCCGCGGAACAAGCGAAAACACCTTCTCACCGGGAAGCAATATAACGCGTGCCGATTTTGCAATACTTCTTGTTCGTGCATTCAAACTTGAAAGCGACAATGCTGAGAACTTTACAGATGTTCTTGAAAGTGACTATTTTGCACGTGAGCTTGCAATAGCAAGAAATAACGGTATTGTAAACGGTGTTGGTGATAATAAGTACGCACCGAGAAACACTATCACCCGTCAGGATATGATGGTAATCGAATACCGTGCACTAAAAAGTATGGACAAAATCGAAAAACGGAACGACACACAGGTCGTTTCCTACGAGGATTTCGATAAGGTGGCAGACTATGCAAAGGAAGCAGTCTTGACCCTCGTCGGAGCAGGGATTGTAAACGGAAAGTCCGACCTCATTGCACCGGCCGATTACACTACACGAGCCGAGGTTGCAGTGCTTATAAAACGTATTCTTGACTATATGTCATAAATGATAAATGGAGGTTTAAGACAATGAAAAAAGTATTATCAATTTTCCTCGTCCTCACAGTGCTTATTTCGCTCATCCCGACTGTATTCGCAGCGGACACGGAAACAACAGCCGGAATTAAGGTTGTGTATGATTTTCACAGTGATTTAATTGTTGATGATTTCAATTTGACAGATCTTACATACACAACTACAAACGGATTTTGGCAGTTTGAAAAATCTTATAGTGGAAGAGAGGTCATAAATACTTCTTCAGGAACCGGATTCAGAGCAGAAAACGGATACATTAAGACAATAGCACAAAATCCAACTTTGTATGAGAATAATCCCACAGGGAAACCGTACTATTGGATTGGTTTAAAAATAAATGTGCCAAAAGCAGGGAATTACAATCTGGAAATATTGGCAAACGCTGTAAGCTCCGGAACTGCAACTTGGATTGAAGCGTTTGTATTTAAAGCTGACGGCGTGACCAATATAGAGGATGGTCTTGTGTCTGACAATAAGCTGACGAGAAAGACAAAATTTAAAGCCGACAAAGTTGATGAAACACACTTGGTAGGAAGCAAAGAGCTTGATGCAGGTGAATATTATTTTGTATTCCAACCTGCTACAAACCGAACAGTGAGTGGTAGTCCATCGACCGGCGGATATGTATTTCTGAAAAAACTTACCCTTACCGAAGGTGACGGCTCTCTTGCAGTACCGGTGATTTCAAGCCTCACGGCAAACGGAAATCAAGTAATTGCAACGGCAGCAAAAATGAGCGACAATACAGATGCAACCGATGTTACATATTCATATGCAGTAGCGGATGACGATACAGCTCTTGCAGAAGTTGATGCAAATACCGGCGTTGTAACAGGTCTTGCAGACGGAAATGCTACAATCATTGCAACTGCAACAAAGAATGGTCAGTCTTCTTCAAAATCAATTGAAGTACATGTTTTAGGTCCCGTAACAGAACCGGACAACACCCAAAAACTCACCGATGCTTTTGCTCACGAAAGCACAACTGAAAATGCAGTAGAAGTTCCGTCTGCAGGTGTAACGGTAAATACATATGTATATGCTGTTGACGGAACAAAGCAGAACCTTGACAACTCCGTAAAAGTAGCAGCGGGAACAATATGCGAAGTTGATGCGGATAAAATAGAGGGTATGGAAAATTATACCTTCCTTTACTGGGCAAAAGGTGCTTCAATGGATAAAAAACAAATAGTTTCGGGTTCCTCTGCGTATTCATTTATCCCGACCGTTGAGGCAACACACCTCATCGCAGTATTTGCTCCGATAAATGCAACAGAAACAGCGAAGGCAGAGTTCTATAACGGAAATGGTCAGCTTCTCCCTGATTATACCATGGAAAACGACAATACAACGATTCCTGCTCTTCCTTCTATGGCAGGATACGGCGATGCAACTCATTGGGAATTATACGGCGACAACACAAAAACACAGTATAAAGAAGGTGACAGAGTTCCGCTTTCCGGAAATATGATTTTTGTTGCACAGTATAAAGAACTTGAAGAGGATATCACCATCAATGTAATCGGTGGGTCTTGTGATGCAGATAAGTATAAATACGGTGATGTTGTCACCTGCACACCGGAAACGGAAAATAACTTTATGTGCTGGAAAAAGGACGGAGTTATTGTCAGCACAGACACCGAATATACCTTCAATGCATGGGAATCGTGCGATATTGAGGCAGTATATGGGGAACATATGTTTACCGGTAAGGCAACAAAGCTTCTTATCGATATCTTTAACGATAAGCTCATTATGGCTGAGTTTATTGGACTTTCAAATTACGGTACTGTGGTTGAAAAGGGTATAATGATCGGAAATAAGCGTTTTGCAATGCAAAAGCCCTTCGCAACTCAATTCACACTTGCGGCAGATACCGCATCGGAAGCGGAGACTGCCGTGGCTTATGCAATATTTGACGACGGCACGATGATAACAGACAAATAAGTTAAAAAAGCACAGGCGGAAATTTCGGCAGGGCAGATATTCTGTCCTGCCGAAATTTATGAGTAGTGAGTAAAGTGACGGAGAGTGATAGTGATGAATTATCGGAAATATTTAACTGAAGATATACTTGCATTTTGGATAAAAAATGCAACAGACCAAGCCTGCGGAGGAATAATGACACAGGTTGACCAAAATGGGCACATATATTGTGAGGATAAGAATGTCTGGTTTCTTGGTCGCTCAATGTGGACATATGCGGTTGCATATAACACGCTTGAGAAGAGACAGGAATATTTCGATATGTGTGAAACATTATATCGTTTTTTTGATAAGTGCGAACTTCCCAACGGCAAACTTCCGCATATTGTAACACGTGATGGGACAGCGAAAAAAATTAACGAAAAGCTCTTTCACAGCGAAATGCACGCTGTTATGGGTCTTGCACAGTATTACAGGATTTGCAAACGAGAAGAAGTGTGGGAAAAGGCAAACAAATATTTTGATGTTGTTGCAAGATGGTACAAAGATAACAGGAGCAGAAAGGAAACGGCAGAAGGAACAATTAAATGCTTTGGACCGAATTTGCTTCTTCTTTCGATGGCTCAATTTATAAGAAACGTCGGCAGAGATACAGAAAAATATGATGAACTTGCGGGATTGGCGATAGATGAAATGATGCATGGCGGTTTTGTCAGCGATGAAAACGAAACTGTTTTTGAAAACGTTTCAGAGAACGGAAAAATGATTTCGGGTGATAATGGAACCGTTTCTTACCCGGGACACGTCTATGAAGCTGCGTGGTTTGCAATGTGTGAAGGAGAAGTGAAAAATGACGATGAACTCCGAAACTTTGGACGCAAGCTTTGCGATTATGCCATGCCGAAAGATTTCCCTCAAAGGCACAAACTTATCCCGATTGCACGGGATGTCAGAAAAGTATCACTTAGTGAAGCTGATAAAAGCTATGTCTGGTGGCCGCAATGCGAGGCTATAATCACTTATCGACTTGCATACAACATTTTTGGAGATAAGAAATATTCTGAGTTTGCAGATTATCTTGAAAAAAACGCATTTAACGCATTTGCAGATTTTAGATGTGGGGAGTGGTATTCCGAAGTGTCGCAAGATGGCTTGGTAATCGACAGCAATAAAGGTAGCTTGATAAAAGGACCGTTTCATCTGCCGAGAATGTTGCTTGCACTTATCAGTCTTGAAGAAACGGGAAATATACAAAAATACATGAAATAGAAAATACGTGTTATACAAATCTTCGTTTCCACAAATACATACGCCACATGGTAAGGAAAGCTTGACCATGTGGCGTTTTTTATAAAATCACGATTTGCGTGAAAATGTGTGGTGGAGGTGGCGCGTAACCGCTCGTATTCACGTGTAAAGTTAAATGGCTTTGCTGTTGTTCTCCGGGGTAAAGTGGAAATAGTAAGTAAATATAATGACTTTTTTTAAAATTATATATGACGCGGAATTGATATAAATGTCGCTTTTATACATGTAAATATTAACTTTTGGGGATTATAATGTGCTTAATGGAAAATTTTATAAGGAGAGATTAGAATGGCTAAGTTTGATATTAAGGACATAAAGGGCATCATTCCGGCCACGCTCACGTGTTTTGATGAAAATGAAAAGGTTGACGAGAAACGCACCCGTACACTTATCGAATTCCTTGTAAACTCAGGTGTGAATGGTCTTTACATAACAGGAAGCACGGGATGTTGCTTCACGATGACAACTGAACAGAGAAAAAAGTCCACAGAAATTGTTATCGATCAGGTATCCGGAAGAATTCCTGTAATCGTACATGTTGGTGATATCGGAACTGGAAAGAGCATAGAGCTTGCACGCCATGCAGAGAGCGTTGGTGCAGATGCGATTTCTTCCGTTCCGCCATTCTACTGGGGATTTTCTCCCGATGCAATTTACGGCTACTATAAAGATATTGCAGAAAGCGTTAATATCCCGCTGGTTGTCTATAACATTGCGTGCGCAGGTCTTATGAGCAAAGAGCTTATAAAGAAGATTTCTGACATACCAAATGTCAAAGGACTTAAATATACTGCACGCACTCATGATGAAATGGGATTGCTAAAGAGATGCGTCGGTGATGACTTTATGATTTATTCAGGTTGTGACGAAATGGCGTTCTCGGGTTTTGTATTCGGTGCTGACGGAATCATCGGTTCGTTCTACAACTGTATACCTGAACTTTATATGAAGATATACAATGCTTATCGGAATAGCGATATAAAGGTCGGTATGGAATATCAGGCTATTGCGGACGAGTTTATATTCACCGCTCTTAAGTACAATGGGATTTCAAGCATCTATGACCTTATGAATATGCGCGGAATTGATGCAGGATATCCTATTCGTCCCTTTGTAAAAAATTCACCACAGGAGAGAGAAAGCTTAAAGCTTGAGCTTTCAAAAATCCGTGATGAATTTAAAACATATGAACTTGATATATTCGGAATATAATCAAGGCTGCAATGAATCTTTAAATGTTTGAGGATTGACGCCCTCGTTGCGCAGAAAAGCGTTGTAGAAGCCTTTGTATGAGTTGTACCCGGAAAGATAAGCTATCTCATCCAGCGTGTGTGCACCGGAGACGATAAGAGCTTTTGCATGTTCTATCCTGTGTTTCTGGAGAATAGAAGAAAAGCTGTCGTTCATTTTCTCGGATAAAAAACGTGCCACCTGGCGTTTGCTCAGGTACAGTATTTCTGCGAGCTCATCAAGGGTTGCTGTGGAAAGGTTGTTCACAAAATAGGAAAAGATTTTGTCTTTCCGTGCCTCATCGGAAAGCTTCGGGTTAAGCAGCTGTACGCCGGTATGAGAGGGAATGTCCCCGATGCATGGTGAAAGCTTTTCAATAAGCTCTATGTATATCAGCGTTAAAAAAGAACGGATATAGTCATTTGAAAGGTTCTCATACGGAGTATTGCAGAGATACTCTGCGAAAATATCGAGAAGCATTTTTATTCTTCCTTCTGCCGCAAATTCAGTAAAGGCAGGTGTGATATCCGATAAGTCCGGAGTATCATCGTCAACGTCATAGAGTGGATTTATCAGAAGCGTGATTCGTGAAATCTTTGCTGAAACCCCCGTGGTTTTATGGTAATTTCCCTTTGTTGCAAGGTAGCAGTTTCCTCCGTGCATGAGATGAGAGCCATTTCCTATCAGTATTGAAGCTTCTCCGTCCTGTATGTAGTGAAATTCATGCCCTGAGTGGGTGTGTGCAAGTGAAACAAATTCGCGCTTTATGTCCGTGAATAGAATTATGTTATAAAGTCTGTTATTTACAGTAATGTCAACTATATACTGAGGTCCCATAAATTACCGGCTCCTTTCGCGTGTTTATGACATTCTGAAAACGATAATGTCGTTTTAGTACATGTTCAATCTTGCTGAATTAGATTATAATACAATCGAGAAGAAATGGCAAGAAAAATATAAAAGTATACCCGCTTTATTGCGAAGCAAGCTTCGGGATAAAGCAATTTCATACGAAAATAAAATTTTTGGAGGAATGTAAAAATGAAAAAAAGGTTATTTTCCCTTGCAGTAGCAATCTGTATGATAGCAGCAATGATTCCTGTGGTTGCGGCAGTTGCCCCTGCACTTGAAGAAGGCGAATCAATAAGCTATTATTTCGGTTCTCATGCTACTACTACTGGTATTTCCAAGCTCAATGATGCAGCAACAGCAGACTATGATGCAGATCTTGGGAGATATTGGAGATTTAAACAAGCCAGCGACAACAATGCGGCAAAGTCGCAATTAAAATTAAATCGCATCAATGGTGATACGAGAGGTGTAAATAAATATATTGCACTTGAACTTTCCGTTCCGGAAGACGGAATTTACAAAGCAGAGTATATTTACTATAAAATATATTCAAACGGCTCTTACGGAAGCCAAGGCGATGTATACATTATTCCCGAAGGAACATCTCTTGCTGACCTTGCTACTGCCAAGAAGGCAGGAACGAAGATCGCAAGCGTTGACTATTCACCGGTAAATTCTGACGATGCAGGCGTTGCCAAAGACCCTGTAGTTTATGAAGGTCTGGAGCTTAAAAAGGGTGATAATATTATCCTATTTATTGTAACAGGCAAGGGTGCTAATGCAAGTATCGGCGGGAATACGGACTACTATACGACTCCGTGTTCCCTCACATTGACACTAACAGAAAAAGCATCCGCAGCGGACAAAGAACTCACAGATGCTTTCACACCTGATGAAACAGTTGATGTAACGGATTCATATGTTGCACCCAGTGTGGGCGGCCTCACAACAGGCGGCGCAATCAACCCGATTGCAAACGGCGATGGTACATATGAAATCACAGCACCGGAAACAAAGAACGGAGCAAAGTTCCTTTACTGGGCAAAGGGACTGACCACGAATAAGAAGATAATATCGTTCTCAAATGTAATCGAAAACTATGTCCCGGAAGAAGATGGAAGAAACCTGCTCATCGCAGTATATGAGGATGAAGTTTCCGGCAACGCCGAATATTACAACGCAAACGGTCAGCTTATTCCGGGAGCGACACAGGAGACAAAGGTAACAATGGCAGGCTACGGCACATCAAACGGTTGGGACAGTTATGGTGATACAAATATCTATGTAGCACATTATGACCTTGAAGAGCCGGAGAAGAATATCAACATAGCCGTAACAGGTGGAAGCGGTACAGGAATATACGCATACGGCGATACTGTAACCTGCACGGCAGACAGCACAGAGAATTTCAAGTGCTGGAAAAAGAACGGCGAAATCGTAAGCTGTGATACAACCTACACCTTTAAGGCATGGGAAGGCTGCACAATAGAGGCATTAAACGAAGAAGCGACCTATAACGGAAGCACGATGAAGATAGTTATAGATGACTTCTCGGTAGGAGCAGATATCGGCGTTATGGCAGAGTTTATCGGCTTTGCAGGGGATGTTGTTGAAAAGGGAATTATGTTTACGGCAACAGGGGAAACAGAGGCAAAGAAAATTGCGATGACGAAGCCCGGAACTCAGTTTAGCATTATTGCCGATGCAAGAGGAAAGTATGAGGGTTATGCAATCTTAAAGAATGAAAACAATTATACCCTTATTACCGACGGCTCATTTACAAAATAGCAGAGAAAATATCCATAGCGGAGAGGGCTCCCTCTCCGCTATATTAAAAAGAGAGGAGAATGAGAACTCATATGAAAAAACGGGTAATATCATTGATTTTATCAATTTGTATGGCAGTATCCTTGCTTCCGACGTTTGGTGTCTTTACCTCAGCGGAAGATGTAAGCGGAGCGATTAGCTATTATTTCGGCACTCATGCCACTACAACAGGCATTACAAAGCTCAATCAGGCAACGGAATATAATGAAGAACTCGGAAGATACTGGAAATATAAACAAGCTTTTAACAATACTCAAGGAGGAAATTCTCAATTAAAGGCAGATCGTTTTAACGGCGATACAAGAAAAGCAGGCTCATATATTGCCCTTGAAATCTCAGTGCCGGCGGATGGCTCATATAAGGTCGAGTATTTATATTATAAAGTATATTCTTCGGGAAAATCTTATGGAAGCCGGGGCGAAGTATATATCCTCCCCGAGGGAACATCACTCACGGACATTGCTGCTGCAAAAGCGGCAGGAAAGTTGATTGCAAGTGTTGACTATTCACCCAAGAATGCCGCTGATGCAGGTGTTACAAAATCTCCCGTGGTTTCTGAAAACATAGAACTGAAAAAGGGTAATAATATTCTTCTCTTTGTTGTAACGGATAAGGGCGAAAATGCCAACACCGGCGGGAATTATGACTACTGGACATATCCGACTTCACTCACATTAACTCCGATGAGTGAAGTTCCGCCCACAAGCCCTGCCGGAGTGTCAAGAACCTTTGATCTTAAGAACAACAAAACGCTCGCCGATGGCGAGGAAAAAGTTATTGCAAGCGGTGAAAGCGTAGAAGAAGCATTTCCGGCAAGCGAAACAGACGGCTGGAGTGCATATTGCTATAGCACCGGTGCTGAATATTTTCAGTCCGATGACAGAGTAAACAGAACAATATCGCAAATCGGCGGTGATAGCTTAAAGCTTTCCATAAACACCGTCGGTGATTGGATTGCCCTTAAAATCCCCATCCCGAAACGTGGAGTATACGATGTTTCGCTTTCATATATGCAGTTCCAGAACTATGCTTCTGCAGATGTGTATATGATAGAAGCACCGAAGGAAGAGCTTTCAGAAACGGAGCGACGTGCATATGTTGATGAAGAACTTCGGAGCGCACTTAAATGTGCTTCAATCGACTGCAACGCGGCAGATAAGTTTATAACCCCTGTGGCGGCACAGTATCCTGCTGAATTTTCTTTCAGTGCATTTGAAGACGATTCGGAGTATCTGCTTGTTTTTAAATCCACATCAAGCACAGCACAAAAGAAAAAGCTTCTTCTTGATACACTCACGCTTGACGGTTCGGGAACAAAGGAAAGCTCTCTTTCTGAGTTTGTCTATAATTTCAATACAAAATCGGGAATAGAAGGAAACTCAAATCCCGTGGATGCAAAATATTTCGATACGCTCTCAATGTGGGAAGGCTTTGCATCAAGCGGAGTTAAAAGTGCACAGGCAAAGACCGCAATGTCAAATATTGCATTAAAAGGCGTAGGCGACTTTGTCGCTTTTAAAATAAACCTCCCTGCAAGCGACACCTATGTTGCAACGATGGGATATTATAAGCACGCAAGCACGGGAGATGACGGTGATGTATATATCCTTCCCGGGTCAACAGAGGTTGGTGATGTACTGTCATCGCTTACGGAGGATAAGAAGTTTACGAGCTTAAGCTATTATATACAAGGCGATGAAGTGGCGGGAAATTATGTTACCGATAAGAAAGATATAGAGCTTTCCGCAGGCGAATATATAGTTGTATTCAATGCATCGAAAAAGGCTGACCGAAACACCGGGAACGGAGTTGCAATCTATCCGGGAAACATAACCTTCAGGAGAAAATCATCGCTTCCGCCATACTCACTTGTTCCGGAGAAGTCAATGCTTGTTCCGGGCGAGGAAACAAACCTCTCGGTGACGGATTATGACGGAAATCCTGTTAAAGAATTTGAAATTCGAGGAATATCCTCATCTGATAAAAATATTGCAACGGCAGACGGAACAACTGTCACAGCAGGAGAGAGCTTCGGACGTGCAAGGATAGTTGCAACTGTTGCAGTTTCCGGCGAAGAGCTTTTTGCGGAGGGGTATGTAAGGGTTGTAAATAAAAACAATTCAAACCTTCGTGTAAGCGCAAGCATCAATTCGCGGGATGAGGCGTGGATAAATCCGGGATATAAACGAGATAAAACATTGTATTCCGAGGAGGCTCATGCAGAAGAAGATATTGGAGGTTTTGAACCGGGAGACGGTATCACCGAAGAATTTACAAATGGCTGGAGTTGGTATGGCGATAATGCAAACAGCCATAATTACAATACATTTCTCCAGGAAAACAAATCATATTTGAGAATTCGTTTGTCTGACGGACAATGATTTGCCATAAAGATGAATTTTGAAAATTCAGGGCATTACCGTGCAATTGTAAATCACCGTGCTACTGCAATCAATGCATATGCAGATATGTACTTTATTCCCGTGCCGAAAGAAGGAGAAGGGGTTTCGGATTATCTCACCGAAGAATATAAGCTCGGAGAAATAATGAACTATAACCCCGATGTTGCCAAGTGGAATGCTGCAGGAGCAGAGGTCTTATCATATGTCGGTGATGCATATGTCGATGAACCGGGTGAATATCTTGCAGTTATTCAGATGACGGGAAGAAAAGCAACGGGAAATCAGTATTTGTACTTTAACGAGCTTATATTTACCGGGGCAAATCCCATTGCAGAGGTAAGCGGTGCTGCGGTCAGATCTCTTATGCCGGGAGAAACAATAACTCTTGATACAAGTCTTCTCACCCTTGAGGATGAAATATCGGAATACAGAGAAAATGCAACGCTTTCCTTTGAAAGCCTTACCCCTGAGATTGTCTCGGTAAACGAGGAGGGAGAGGTAACGGGAATTTCTTACGGAACCGGCAAAATAAAGGTTACCGCAAACTACGAAACATATTCCTGCTCCGGAGAATATCTGGTATACGTGGGCAGTGCCAAAACACGCCGAAGTTACTATACAGATGAAAAGGTTGAAAACGCAAGAAAAAATATAGAAAGATACGACTGGGCACAAAGTGAAGCCGATGCATATATCAAAGAAGCAGATAAGCTTCTTTCAGTCGGTGCAGACACGCTCTACGGTTTAGTCACCACTCAAGAGCTTTTGCGTGCTTCTACCGTTGGATACAGGTTCCGTGATACGGGAATGTATCAGTGCGTTTATTGTGATAAAGATTTATCGGCACAGTATAGTCAATATCCGTGGGTTATGAATCCGTATACACGTCCGTGGAAGATTCAATGTCCGGATTGTAAGCGTGTTTTCCCGAGTAATAATTTTGAAAAATTCTATGAGCTCGGCATTGATAAAAACGGAAACTGGCATTATATGGATGCATTGCAGCGACACCACGAAATGTTTGTCTGTCCTACATATAGTGCCACGGGAGAATGTAACTGC
This sequence comes from Oscillospiraceae bacterium, assembly GCA_017408185.1. The sequence continues at coordinate 29,846 of JAFQVE010000600.1, forward strand.
TCACGACCTGCAGGCACCATTGAAAGCTGGATTGCGGATTTGGAAAAGCGTACTGAGGTTCTTGCCGAAACTCTTGTATATCCCGAACCGTCAATCGGTGAGAGAGGAAGCGAGGAGTGGAACTCATACTATGGCTACGGAAAAGGGTATCTGAAAAACGATTTGTATAATGATGTAGGAACGACCCTTGGGGTTGCTGATGATGAGGTTCCCATTTGGGCGGTTGACGATGGATTTGGATATGAGCAGATTTATCAGCTTAAGAATGAGGATGGAAGCCCTGCCTGCAACGATGACGGAACACCTAAGGTTGAAAGACGCTGTAAACCATTTATAGGCTACTACAATGCGTGGGGACTTTGGGAAGGAGCTATAAAGGATGCGATAGAAAATCTCTCGATGGCATATCTCTATACCGATGATATCAAGTATGGCCGCCTTGGTGCGATAATGATTGACCGCATTGCGGATGTGTTTCCCGAAATGGACAATACGCTTTATGGCAGCATATTCCAGATTAGTGACGGAAATACAAAAACCGCAACGGGTGGAGCAAGCCGTGGAAGAGTAGTGGGACGCTTACATGACTGTGATTTCGGACTGACGGCTGTTCCTGCATATGATGCACTTTGGACGGCATACGAAGATGGGTGGGTAATAGACTATCTTTCCGGAAAAGCAGAGAAGTTTAAGCTGGAAAACCCAAAGACGAGTGCTGTTCAGGTAAGAACAAACATCGAAAATAATTATCTTCGTGAAATAAATATAAGCATTCGTGACTTCAGAATGAGCGGAAACTTTGGTGTTCCGCAAAGAGTTCACATAATGGCTGCGGTTGTTCTTGACACACTTCCCGAAACTCAGGAATGGGTTGAGTTTGCCTTTAAGTCCGGTGGTAATGTCGGATACTTTGATGTAACGGGCGGAAATATTTATGCACAGCTCATGAATGTTATCTCTCGTGATGGTCACGGAAATGAAGCGGCACCGTCTTATAACTCGAGCTGGATAGGTAATATGCTTCTTATGGGTGAAGCACTTCGAGGCTATGACAAGGTAGAAGGCTATGATTTATACAGCAATCCGAAGATGAAGCGTATGCTTACATCTCAGATTGATTTAATCTGTGCATCCATCTGGAGTCCGAATGTAGGAGATAGCGCACAGATGGGAAGAAGGTATATGGCACCGACTGCTGATGCACTTCGTATTGCATATGACATTATTGAGGATGAAGAAATACGTGAGAACATAGTGAAAGTGTATTATCTCCAGATGAGGGGCACAGATAAGCTTCACGGCTCAATATTCGATGAGGACCCGGAAGAAATAACACGCATGGCAAAGAAGGTTACTGCAGAAAGTGTTGAAATCTCGCTTCCGAGCCGAAATCTGACGGGATATGGAATGGCAATTCTGCGTGACGGTGAATGGATTGACTCGACAAATTCTCAAAAAAATATAAACACGCAGCGTGATTTCTATATGTGGTACGGAATGGCAAAAACCCATGACCACAGCGATAAGCTGAGTCTTGGTTTCCATGCCTTCGGACTTGATGTGGGGGCGGATATCGGAACTCCACGTCTTAAAAGCTCGGGAGATCCTCATCGTAGTGAGTTTGTAGGTCACACTCTGTCTCACAATACTGTTATGGTAGATAATCTTAAACAGCCGGCACGTACTACCAAGACAAACCCACTTCATTTTGACAGCGCTTCGAGAGTTCAGGTTATGGAGGTTGAAGCTCCGTGGCTTTACAGCGCACAGGGAGTTGAAGAATACCGGAGAACTCTCGTTATGGTAGATGTAGATGATGATATTTCCTACGGAGTTGACTTTTTCCGGATTCTCGGCGGTAATGATCACCTCTATTCTTTTCACACGCTTTCCCGAGAGGCTGAGGTTTCCGGAAACGTCGTTATGAAACAGCAGACGGACGGAAGCGGAAAGTATATCGGCTCGTATCAAGGTGTGGATAAAACGTGGGGAGGAAGCTATATAGATTCGGGTGATGAAGAAGGGGAAGACGGACTTTCAACAGAGAGTTGGTTCGGTGAGGTTGACTGTGCCGAAAATCCAGGTGAGGTTGAAAGCTTCAGCGTTGATTGGAAGATTCACGATAACGGTAAAGTGTTGAATCCTGCAAAAAACAATCTCCATGTACGCCTTACAATGCTTCCGAGCTTTAAGCTTGATGAGATAACAACCTCTTCGGGCATTCCACCGCAGCTTTCGGGTGCTATGGACAAGGTTCGATTCCTCTTTGCCCGTCATACGGGTGAGGCAGACGAGACTCAGGAAAACGGGAAGCTCTCAACTCTCTTTACTTCTGTTATAGAGCCGTATGATACAACGCGATATGTTGAGAAAATTGAAAATGTTGAAGTCATAAGGGCAGACGGTGCTGAGTTTACACTTGATGAAGCAAAAGCAGTCCGTGTTAAGCTGACAAACGGAAGAGAAGATTATATCGTTTACTCAAAGGATAACACAGTTCCGTACAAGGTGGTTGTTTCGGATAGCGAAAGCTTTGATTTTACAGGTTTTGTCGGCGTTGTTTCGATAAAAGATGAAAAGATCATTTATACATACATAAACGACGGTTCGGCTATTGCCGATAAGGAAAATCTTCTTCCTGCATATACGGGTACCATTGTAGACTTTGAGAAAGAGCTCTCGGAGAAAAACCATATTGATATAGCTCTTAATGAAGAATGTGAGGATGTAACCGTCTTTGCGGACAAGTATATCTATGTGGAAAATAATCTTTCTGATAACGGCTCGTATCGTATTGAAAGTGCGAAAAGAATTGATGGGGGTGTTCGCCTCAATATAGGTGATACAACGCTTATAGCAAGCTATGCGGATGATAATGACTTCTCGAAGGGATATAACTATAACATAAAGGAAGGGAATGTATTTACAATCCCGATGGGATATGAGGATAATAACGCACCTGTGTTTGATGTGTTATCAGGCAATCTCACAACATCGGCAGGAAGTATGATTTCCGTTACTGTTAATGCCAAAAGTCCCCTTGACGAAAACTTAAGCTATTCTGCAGTGAGATTACCGAGAGGTGCAAGCTTTGATGAAAAAAGCAGAACACTCACGTGGAAGCCCGGTGCATCTCAGATAGGAAAAAATGTTGTGTCAATTGACGCAATGGACGCAAGCGGAAGAATTTCACGACAGACTTTTGAAATCACAGTTTACGGCTCAACCGGAGGCGGAGGTGATGGCGGAGGAGGCACACCAACTACTCCAACCGAACCCGAAACTCCGGATGCTTCCGAAAACTCCGAACACTTCACAGATCTTGGTGCACACGGCTGGGCGAAAGACGCAATCAACGCTCTTGCAGAAGATGGAATCATTAAAGGAACAAGCGAGACAACTTTCTCGCCCGGAAATAATATCACAAGAGCAGACTTTGCACTACTTCTTGTGCGAGCATTTGGTCTTTCTTCCGATGATACGGAGAATTTTGCAGATGTATCGGAATCCGACTACTTTGCAAAGGAGCTTGCGATAGCAAGAAATACAGGAATTGTAAACGGAATAGGCGAAAATAAATATGCACCAAGAAATACAATCACCCGTCAGGATATGATGGTAATTGTATATCGTGCAATCAAGGGTTTGGATGCAATTGTAGGGCGTGCCGATCCAGGTGCACCGGATTATCCGGACTTCGATTTTGTTTCAGACTACGCAAAAGAAGCAGTATCGACACTCGTAGGCGCAGGTTTGGTCAACGGAAAGAACGGTGAAATCGCACCAACCGATTATACAATCCGTGCAGAAGTAGCAGTTCTCCTCAAACGAATACTTGAATTTACCAAATAACAAAAAATGCAGGGCGGATGCCTCCGCCTTGCAATTATAAAAAGGAGAAAGCAATATGAAAAAGTCATCGAAAATTACACCTGTACCGCAAAAGCTTCAGCTTGGTGATTCAAGAATAGAAATAGGCAGACTTGCAAGCGCAGATTTCAAAATCATCACGGAAAATATTTCCGGAGATTTGGCTTGTTTTGTGTATGATATGCTTTGTGAAAGGCTTTCGAAAAAGCTGAATGTGTGTGCAGAAAAAGCAAAAGGAAATGTAAAAATTATACTCTCGTTGTCAGAAAAGGTGCCTTGTGAGGTAATTAAAAATCAGGAACAGGCTTATGAAATCAAAGCAAAAGGAAATGAAATCACTTTGACAGGCTTTGGTGAGGCAGGTCTTTACTATGCTGCAACAACGCTTTGCCAATGTATTGAGTTTTCCGGAAATGTGGCTTATGTTTCCGAAATGTCACTTCTTGACTGGCCTGATATGAGAACTCGCGGACATTTTATGGAGTGTCGCTATGGCTCTAACCTTATGGAGCTTGAAGATTGGAAAGCTGTTGTTGACGATATGGCAGAAATGAAGCTTAATCAGCTTGTTGTTGCACTTTACGGAAGTTGGTGCATTCAGTATGACGGAGTTGTAAGTGAATATGTTTATATTCCTCTCAAATGCTATCCGGAGATTTCAGCGAGTGTTATAAAGAAGTATTATTCACCGTCAAAAGGTGAATGGATAAATGAAATCGTTCCTACACCAATGGCTCAGAAAGACTTTTTTGGTGAGCTTATTGCATACGGAAAAACTCGGGGAGTTGAGGTTGCTCCGCTTTGGAACAGCTACGGTCACAACTCTCTTATACCGAGGCTTATTCCGTCAATAAGTGCAAAGAATGAAAACGGCGAGCTTACGGGTTTTGGCCTTTGCCTTTCAAATAGTGAAACGTATGACGTTTTGTTTAATATTTACGATGAGATTATAGAAAAATACCTTAAGCCGAACGGAATTGAGTCATTTCATATAGGACTTGACGAGGTGAGAACAGAAATAGCCATAGACCCGAAAAATTTGCTCCGTGAGTTTTCTCCGTGGTGTATGTGTCCGGACTGTGCAAAACTCTCCAATGAAGAAAAGTTTATAAACCATGCCATAAAGCTTATACGCCATTTGAAATCTCGTGGAATGAAAAACGTTTATATCTATGCCGATATGCTGATAAATGTTGTTGATCCGAAGAAATTCAGGGATATACTTTCGGAAAATGACATTCTTGACGTTACAGTTCTCGATTGGTGGACATACAGAAATGATAAGGAACGTATGATGTTTAAGACTATGCACCCGGAGCTTAATATGAGGTCAACCGTCAAGCCCTGGAACTCATATTACCATTGGGATATGACCTTTGATGCCGTTCCGAACACCTTCAATCTTTGTGAACTTGCAGAGCATGAGGGATGTGCCGAAGGATTGCAGTCATATTCCGCCTGGGATAAGGTGTGCGACAAAAATCACGTCAGTATGGCAGACTATAGCTGGAACTTCAAGGGAACAGGAACGGTTTCGGAGTATAACGAGCGATATGCGTATCGCCGCTTCGGCAATTACTATGACGAGGCGAAAGAGGCTCTTTCTCTTATGGATAAAATGACGGATGAGGGCATCGGAAACGCAAAGCTCACGGAAACGAACGTAGGAAAGGGTATGGGAAACGTAACGCTTTTGCGTTCACTTACATATTATGTCTATTCATATGTCCGCGCGAACAAGCCATATCCAAGAAACTTTCCGGGAGAGCCTTTTGCAAATCTCCTTGATGATCTTAACACGTACAAAAAACAGCTTTGTGATATCTCTGAAATGGCAAATCATGCAAGCAGAATCTTTGAGAAGCTCTCAAACTATGCCGACTGTGATAACTCGCTTGCAAAACGTCTTGATTGTGAGGCGAGAAACTACGGATGCATAGCAGACGATTATCTTGCACTTATTGAGGTTTATGAGCTTATGGAAAATAAAGAGAGAAGTGCGGTAGTTTCGAGAAAAGTTGCGACAATCGCAAAAGAAAGAAAGGAAGCAAGGCTTTCTCTCATGCTTGCTTTTGAGAGAACGAAAGAAGAATTCCTGCTCCCGAGCCATTTGCGCAATCAATCTATCTTTATGCAGCTTTTTGCCGATATTGAAAACTATGCTGTGAAAACAGAGCCTCTAAAGCTTAACTTGAATATGTGTGACCTTAGTGGAATCGGAAGTGAAAACTTCTTCGCTCTCAGATGATGTATAAAAGAAAGGTGATTTAAAAATGTTAAAAACAGGATTTGCACGAGTAGATATAACTCCCTCTCTCGGAACACCGCTTTCGGGCCATTTTGTAGGGAGAGCTGCCGAAGACATACTTGACCCTCTTTATGTAACGGCAGTTACTTTTGATAATGAAGAAAAACGAGCTGTAATATTGAGTGTAGACAATATCGGAGTGCCGCAATGGTTTATGGATAAATTCCGACAAGCAATCGCAGATGCCTGCAAAACAGACTACGAAGCAATATATATTGCTTGCACGCATACCCACTATGCTCCGTATACAGCAGATAAAGACGAAAAAGTTTATGATGCAGAATATGTTGCTTTGCTTGAAAGAAAGCTTTGCGATGCGGCAAAGCTCTCTGTTCTCGATCTTGCTCCGTCTGAAATGTCTTACGCCCGAAGTCACGTTGAAGGTGTTTCTTTTATCCGAAGATACAGAATGAAGGATGGCTCGGCAAGAACAAATCCGGGATACCTTAACCCTGATGTTGTTGCCCCCATTGGAGAGCCGGATAAAACGGTGCAGACCATTTTTATAAAGCGTGAAGGAAAGCCTCAGATCGGAATTGTCAATTTTCAGGTACACGCTGATGTTGTCGGCGGTGCCGGAGTTTCAGCTGATTTTCCGAAGTTTGTTCGGGATACATATGAAAAGCTCATTGACAACTCGCTTTGTATGTATATAAATGGTCCTGAAGGAGACACAAACCACGTTGATATTTCTCTTGAAGAAAGTAAATGTCGCACTGGATACGACAGAGCTCGCTATATGGGCAGAAAGATTGCAATGGCGGCGGTTTCCAACTATGAGCTTCGTGAAAAAATTGATGGCGATAAAATTTCTTACGGGCAGAAGAATGTTCCGGTAAAATATAACAAAGGAACACCTGAAGAATATCCAGAGGCATTGCGCATTATAAAAGAATATGAACGTCTTGGTGATCCGAGACTTATTCCGGGAATGAAAGAGCCTGTCGCTCATACGATGGGAAAAGCAAGAAGAGTTGTTGAACTTGAAAAGTATGAAGATTATAAAGAACTCTATCTTTCGGCTGTTACTGTTGGCAATGTGGCTTTCGGCGGCATCCCCGGAGAGCCGTTTACAGAAGTCGGAAGAATAGTAAAGCGCAAATCTGAATTTATATTAACGATTCCTTCTTGTTGTACCAACGGCTATGAAGGCTATTACCCGATGGCTGCCGATTATGACGAGGCAGGATATGAATCTGCATCTGCAAGATTCGTCAAAGGAACAGCCGAAAAGCTTGCCGATGAATTATCGAGTCTTATTAATTCGCTGAAATGTAACTAACCTCTGTCAAAAACGCTACGAAAAAGCCAAATAACGTTCATTTGACCTTTTTCTACTATTCCCGTTTCCACAAATACATACGCCACATGGTAAGGAAAGCTTACCATGTGGCGTTTTTTATAAAATCACGATTTACGTGAAAGTGTGTGGTGGAGGCGGCGCGTAACCCTTCTGTTTCACATATAAAGCTATATGGCTTTACTGGCTGTCTCGTGCATAAAACATAGGATAGTCAGTATACATATCGCTGTTTTTTTAAATTATTCCAAAATCCGTGTTATTGATATGTTTGTGTTTTTCATCTTGAGTCCAAGATTCTTTCCTGTATTGATGTGGAGTTTTTTCAAAATATGATTTAAAAACCTGGAAAAATGAGGCTTCTGACGAATATCCGACAGATTCTGCAATATTTTGTATGCGCATATTTGATGTTCTTAAAAGCCATGCAGCACGCTCCATTCTTGTTAGGATAAGCTTTTTGCGGAAGCTCATTCCGTAGTGGAGATACATAACTCTTGAGAGCTGACGCTTTGATATACATAATTGTTTTGCGAGAGTATCTTCAATGTGTGGTTCTGCAAGATTGGTGTTAAAAAAAGCATCAATTATTTCTGCTCGTGAAACTTCCTTAATTAGATGATTGCTTTGTTTTTCGGGCATTGACAGATCAAGGTGCCTGAAAAAAGAAACCATAAATACCGAAAAAAGGGATTGAAGCATGGTTTGACTATATGAAAGCAGAGAGTTCCATTCATTATAGATTGAATAACATATGTTTATAAGCTCAGGGATTGGTTTACAAATGAGAAGAGGAGTGTTTTGTGCATTCAGAGTATCATATAAGATTCCTCTTGGGACGGAGAAAGATATCGAAAAACGTTCAAATTCTTTTGAAGTGACTGTAGGGTAGTGATAATAATTAGGATAAATTATCACAGCACTTCCTTCGACCAAAGTATAGTTTTTTTCTTCAACTTCTAATAAACATTCCCCTTTGAGTATAAGATGAACTTCATACTCGGCATTACTGTGGCGCTCAACGTTCCAATGATGACGTTGTGATTCAAAAAGCCGCGAGAGCCTGATGTTTACACGGTCTGAACCGAGTTGGATCGGGAATTCGTTTTTTGTGTGCATTTCAATCACCTCAGAACTCATTATATCAAACTACATTTTTGAAATCAATTATTAAAACTATTATTTTCTGCCATCTTTTGAGAAAAATGGACATATTTGTATGGAGAAATCAAGTCAAAGAAATGTTATAATTATTGTAAAATGAGACAAGAAGGTGAAATGTTTGTGCAATCGACGAGAATAAAAGGATTTGATGTTTCTCGTATATCTCTCGGAACCGTACAGCTTGGGCTCGATTACGGAATTAGCAATAGTGGTGGAAAACCGCACAGAGAGGATGCTTTTAAAATTCTCGACTGTGCCGCAAAAAACGGCATAAGTGTCTTTGATACTGCAGCTGCATATGGCGATGCGGAAGAAGTTATAGGGGCATGGAAAAAGCAAACAGAAGAAAAATGTCCGATTATAGTAACGAAAGCATTAAAACTTAATCATAGCTCATATGAGACTTTGCTAGAAAGTTTACGCAAAAGGATTGAAGAATCGAAAAAGAGACTTGGGGTTTCACAGATCCCCGTATTGATGCTTCACCACTATGAGGATTTTGAAAATGATGAAAAAAATATAATGAGGGCATTTAAAGAGCTGAAAGCCTCAGGAGACATTCTCCTCTCAGGTATTTCGTTATATTCAAACCACGATTATAAAAAAGTAGCTGAATGCGGATTTGATGCAGTTCAGATTCCTATGAATATTTTCGATTGGAAGCAAATAGAAAACGGAGGAATAAACGCATTGAACGAAACCGGTATGATGGTTTTTGTGAGAAGTGTATTTTTACAAGGGCTTGTATTCAAGAACCCGGATGAACTGTCCAATGGAATGAGTTTTTGTCGAAAACCATTAGAGGATTTCAGAGGACTATGCAAAGAGTTTGGTATGACACCTGCAAGCCTTGCGCTTTCATTTGCACTCTCTGTCCCCGGAGTAACAAGCTTAGTGCTTGGTGGTGAGACAGTCAGACAGGTCGAAGAAAATGTTGAACTTGCAAAAAAAGTGACAGAACTGTCAAGTACGCAAATGGAAAGAATTCACAGCTTTTTTTCGGATATCGACAACCGGGTAATAAATCCTAATTTATGGGGTGTATGACGTTAGGAGGACAAATATGAATTTTCCGTTCGGAGATAATCCGATACGTCTCGGCGTGTTGGGGATGACAGAAGGAAATGCGCATCCGTTTTCGTGGAGTGCAATTATAAATGGATATGACAAGAAAGAAATGCATCGTTGGACTAGTGAACTTTATCCGACCATTCCTGTTTATCTCAATCGCCAACCCGAAGAAACATTCGGTATTGAAGGCGTAAAAGTTACTCATGTCTGTTTTACCGGATATGAAGAAAGGAACATGGCAGAAAACTGTGCAAGAGCCGCTTTTGTTGAAAATGTTACAGAAAAGCCCGAAGATATGATTGGAAATGTTGATGCTGTAATATGTGCAACGGATGTCGGTAGTGAACATGTAAATCGTTGTCGTCCGTTTGTAGAGGCTAGAATTCCGATATTTATAGATAAACCGCTGACGGATAATGAGAATGATTTAAAAACGATTGTTAGGTGGGTTGATGAAGGTGCACCTATCATGTCATCGTCATCGCTTAGATACTTAAAGTCGCTTGAACCATACTATGCTAACAAATATGAGTTAGGAAAGATTAGATATATTCTTAGCCCGATGGCAAAGTATTGGGAAACATACGGAATGCATGCGGTAGAAAGTATATATCCGCTTCTTGGTCCCGGGTTCGAGTGGGTGCAGAATCTTGGTACATATGAAAGAGCTATGGTTCAAATGCATCATTTTAGTGGCTGTGATGTAAGCATCCCGATGGGATATGGTTTTACAACAAACGGCGTAACCGTTATAGCAGAGAATGAGGTACGTACATTTTCAGACGGGGACTCCTTTTATGCTTTTAAAAAGCAGCTTCTGAAATTTGTTGAATATATCCGCACGGGTAAGCGTGATCATCCGTTTTCCGAAACGGTGGAAATGGCAAAGATTATAATTGCAGGAATAAGAAGCCGCAATGAAGGAAACCGACGCGTTTATGTATCTGAAATAAAAGAGAGGTAAAGATATGAGCAGCTTTATGGAAAAATTTTCCCTTTGCGAAAAAAAGGCTCTCGTCATATCTCCGGAAAACCCTTACGGAAAAGAAGTAACCGAAGGATTAAGAAGCGCGGGAGCGGAAATATGGCTTGCCGGAGAAAACAGAACAGATATTGAGTGTAAGGGATTTTTTGATTATGAACGAGGAAATCCCGAGTCAGCTGAAAAACTTGAGAAAAATGTAAGAGAAGTCATGGGACACGTTGATGTTGTTGTGGAAAACGGAATGCATACAAGCGAAAAAAAGTGGGAGCATCCGTTCGAAACCATACAAAGAGAGCTTGAGAAAACTCATCTTGGTATGATGCTTACGATAGGTCATCTCGGACACATCCTTGCAGAGCAGAAAAACGGAAGCATCATTTTGATAACAGATTACGGTGCGCTTGTCGGATATGATGTGCAAAACTATATAGGTGAAGAGAAATCGTTTAATACGGATTTTTCTGTGATAAACGGCTTTATAAAAGGCGGAGTTGTAAATTATGCGAGACAGGCTTCAAACTTCTTGGCAGAGCACGGATGCAGATGCAATGCTATTGCATACGCACCGATGCATGGAAGCTGCGACAAAGAATTTGAAAGTGCATTTATACGCCACAGTCAGTTGAAGCGCCTTGCATACAGTGATGATGTTGCCTCGGCAGTTGTGTTTCTTGCGTCTGATGCATCGTCATATATAACAGGAATAACATTGCCGGTAGACGGCGGATATACGGCAAAGTGAGGTGGGAAAAGTGAATACATTTGATTTGCTCTCCATGAAAGGTAAAAATGTGCTGATCACAGGTGGGCGTATGATGTATGGGCTCGGAGCAACGCTTGCACTTGCGGATGCCGGAGCGAATATCTATCTTGCAAGTCATTCCGAGGCTTCTGCAAAAGAGCTTATTGATGAACTTAGAGAAAAGAAAAATGTCAAAGCAAAAGCTTTTGCTTTTGACCTCGATGATGTTGGAAGTATCGAAAAGCTCGTGCGTGACGTTACAGAAGAATCCGGTCAGATACATGCATTTATACATTGTAGCCGTATAATACCGTCAGGAGGTGTGGGGATAGGATGGGATCAGGACTTTGTTCAGCTTGAGCAAAGTGTAAGAATAAATTCCGCAGCTTCGCTGTATCTGATTCAACTTGTTGGTGAGCATATGAAAAAGCATAAATGTGGGGCAATGGTTCTTTTTGGTTCGATGATGGGTCTGATCGCTGTCGAAAAACACAATTATGACGGAAATCCCCAAATGGTGCCCGGTGCATATTCCCCGGCGTATGCAGTTGATAAATCCGGTCTTTCGGCGTGGGTTCGCCATGCAGCAAGCTACTACGGACAGTACGGAATACGAGTAAATGCTGTATGTCCCGGAGGTCTGCAATCGGAAAGAACAAATCCCGTGTTTGCTGAACAATATTCAAAACATACTTTACTTGGGAGACTTGCAAATACCGACGACATAAAAGGCATTATACTTCTGCTTTCATCTGATGCTTCGGCATATATTACCGGATTGAACATCCCTGTTGACGGCGGATATACTTGTATATAAGGAGAAAAAAGAAATGATTCAAAAAAACAGTAAAATGGTGGAAAAACTTAGAAAAGATGAACTGGTTGTCTGCACAAAGCTTAACATTACAGACACGATACCGGCAGAGATAGCCGCATATTCGGGTTTTGACTGTATATGGGTTGATATGGAGCATATTCCGTCTGATTACAGTCAGATTAAAAACGTAATTTTGGCAGCTAAAGCACGGGGAACAGAAACTATTGTACGAACTCCCAGAGGTGCGTATTCAAACCTTATTCGTCCGCTTGAAATGGACGCAGAAGCGATAATGGTTCCTCACGTTATGAACAAAAAGGATGCGGAAGAGGTTGTGTATTATACAAAATTTTCACCGATAGGCCGCAGACCTCTTGATGGCGGAAACAGTGATGGTATGTATTGCCTTATGGATATTCCGGAATACTTTAAGTATTCAAACGAACAAAAGCTAACAATAATTCAAATAGAGGATATAGAAGCATATGAACAGCTTGAAGAAATAGCATCAGTTCCCGGAATTGATATGTTATTCTTTGGGCCTGGTGACTTCGCACATTCAATTGGACTTGCGCATGATATGGGAAATGAAAAAATTTGTGAAGCACGCAAACGTGTAGCAGAAGTAGCAAGGCGTTATGGAAAGCTTGCAGGAACGGTTGGCAGTACGGCCAATATAGAAGAATTATATAATATGGGATACCGTCTTGTCAGTATTGGAGCAGATGTAATTGCATTATGCAGCTATTACTCAAATATAATAAAGTCTGTTGAAGAACTGAAAAAGAAGCGGTAAAAAGGGGGAGAAAAGTTGATAATTGACAACCTTAAAAACAGCGAAACCTACTATGCCATGAATAGCTACTTTCCTGATATCTTCTCTAAAATAAAGTCGATCACAAAAACTGATATAGGAAAAAAGTTTGTGCTTGCTGAAGGCGTTGTATGGGTAAGTACAACAGCTACGGACTATCCCCCGGATGGAGAACGTCAGTTTGAGGCTCACCGCAACTTTCTTGACATTCACTTTGTCCTTGCGGGGGAAGAATCGTTTGCATATGCGGACGTTGATACGCTCACACCGATAACAGAATATAATCTGCAAGAGGACTATGTTCTCTTAACCGGCAGGGGTAATGAGTTCACGCTCCGTCCCGGTGACTTTTGTATTGTTTATCCACAGGATGCGCATATCCCTAAGCTTAAGAAATTAAGCAACGGTGCTCTCATCCATGGAGTTGCAAAAATAAAGTTATAAACAATAAGGAGGAAAAGAAAATGAAGAAAAAATTATTATCTCTCATTCTCGCAATCACGATGATTGCAACACTTCTCCCGGCAATGGCACTTTCCGCAGGCGCGGAGGACACGGGTTATACACTCACAGAGGACACGGGTTATACACTCACATATGATTTTACTCCAGACGATGCAACAAATGTGGGCAAGGGTTTGACGACATTTACAGAGTATAGTCAGACCTATGGGCAATGGAAATATTGCGCGGAAAATGTTACCAGCACCATTGAGGTGACATCGCAAAGCAGTGGATATGCAATGAAAGCCAAAACGGCGATAGGAGAATGGTATGCTGTAAAGATATATGTTCCGGTATACGGGGTTTATA
>JAFQVE010000006.1 GCA_017408185.1 Oscillospiraceae bacterium
AAAAACTGCTTGTCCGACGACACATGAAACGACGGTGTTTTTTCGTTGTGGAACGGACACAGCCCGAGGTTTCCTGAGCCGCGCCGTGAGAGGGAAACATATCGTGACACAACAGAAACAATGTCACTTCGGGCGAGAAGCTCGTCCATAAATTCGCGCGGATACGCCACAGTTTTTCACTTCCTTACTGATCGTTTTGCGATTTTATGTTAATTCGTTTTCGCAAGGCGAAAACACAATAGTTCTTCATTTTTCACTATTCACTGCAGAAGCCTGCAGGCTTTTGCACTATATATGGCTCCAGGATATTGGCAGAAACAGCTCGCTGTATTTGTTCAGCGCATATCTGTCTGTCATACACGCGATAAAGTCACAAACTGCCGCGCTCACGCCGTCCTCCTCTGCGATGAAGCGATACTCCTCGGGAAGGCGGTCGATATCGCGGCTGTAATATTCATAAAGCTTGAAGATCATACCACGGACCTTTTCTTCCTGACGGAGTGCGTAATCTGCACGGTAAACGTGCTCAAACATAAACGCGCGAAGCCCCATCATCGCCTTGTGAACTTCATCGGACATAAGAATGTCGCCTTTGCCCTCGCTTGCTGAGATTGTATCGAGAACAAGCGTGTTAATGCGCTTGCTGTGGCGATGACCGAGAATATCTTTAAACTCGCCGGGGATATCGCTTTCATGGAGCATTCCGCCGCGGCAGGCATCGTCAATGTCATGATTTATATATGCTATCCTGTCGGACAGGGCAACAATTTTCCCTTCAAGCGTTTCGGCTGTTTTATCACCGCTGTGGCAGGCGATGCCGTTAAGAACCTCGTGTGTAAGATTCAGACCGCGTCCGTTGCGCTCAATGCGCTCTGCAACGCGCACACTTTGCAGATTGTGCGAAAATCTTCCGTCTGTGATAGCAGAAAGCTCACGCTCACCGCCGTGTCCGAAGGGGGTGTGACCGAGATCATGTCCCATTGCAATTGCTTCGCACAGGTTCTCGTTAAGATGCAGCGCGCGTGCGATTGTCCGCGCAATGCCGGAGACTTCAAGAGTGTGAGTGAGACGGGTGCGGTAGTGGTCGCCTTCAGGGGAGATAAACACCTGCGTTTTATGCTTTAAGCGGCGGAAGGACTTGGAATGAATAATCCGGTCGCGGTCACGCATAAAGCAGGTTCGGATATCGCACGGCTCCTCCGGGCGTTTTCTTCCGCGGCTGTTTTCAGACAGACACGCAAACCCGGAAAAGTCACGCCGCTCGCGTTCTTCTTCAAGTTGGCGGATGTTCATAATGTCATCACCTCATAAGAGAAAATATCAATGCCTCTGTATAAGTATTATACGCCGAATATTTTATTTTTCCTCTTTTTTTACGAAAAATTTATGAAAAAACAAAAAACATTCCGTATAATTCGGAAAAATTGTATCGGGCGCAAACGCGGGTGCGCCCGATACCCATTATTACATAATTTCCGTGTAGCTTCCGAAGTATTTAAATCCGTCAAGGTCATCCTCAAGCTCGCATATAAGCTCAAAAAGCTCGGGGGAGTAAATGGAAGCGCCTATGTCAAAGTAGAACATGAATTCAAAATCAGAGCCGGGCTTCGGTCGGCTTTCAAGCTTCTCAAGGTTTATTCCGAGAGCATTGAAGCGCGCCATAATGCGATAGAGAGAGCCGGGCTTATGCGGGATTTTCATCATAATGCTTGTCTTGTCTGCACCGGGGTAAATTTCAAGGTTTTTTGAAATACAGATAAAGCGCGTGTAGTTTCCTATGTGGTCGCAAACGTTATCGTAAAGAGTTGCAAGGTCATACAGCTCTGCACATCCGGGAGAGGAGAGCGCCGCGATGTCATCCCTGCCGCTTTCTGCAACCATCCGTGCGGCGACGGCGGTGTTTTCACATACCGTAATCTTTATATCCTTGTGTGCAGAGAGGAATTCACTGCACTGATTTATAGCCTGCTCATGGGAAAAGATTTCCTTTATGTTGCTCATTTCCGCGCCGCGGCGTGCGAGCAGCGCGTGACCCACCTGAATACGCGCACTGCGGACGATGTGGAACCTGAATTTTGCCATAAGGTCATAGATCTTATTGACCGAGCCGGCGGTACTGTTTTCAATAGGGAGCACGCCATAGCGGCAGAGCTTCTTGTCAACTGCACGAAAAACGTCTTCAAAGCTTCCGAAATACATGATGCTCGGATTTTTAAAAAGCTTTTCACACGCGAGCTGTGAATACGCGCCTTCAACGCCCTGGCAGGCGACGACGCCGCCCTGTGGGAAGAGCTTATCCGTGCCGTCAATTGCCGCCTGCATACGCTCGGCAAGCCCGCTTTTTCTGCCCATAAGCTTGCGCTGATACGAGCGGGAAATGTCGGTCATTGTGGAGTAAAGCACGCGCGTGTAAGAGGAAAACTCCTCGCCTGCCATTTCTCCGACTTTTGAAAAAAGCTCACGTTCGCGTGCCGGGTCATAAACCGGCAAATTGTTTTCACGCTTATATTGCCCGATTTTTGCTGCAGTTTCCATTCTTTCCCGGACAAGGGAAACAAGCTCCTTGTCTATTCTGTCTATATCCTTGCGCAGTTCATTGATATCCATTTTTATCATTTCCTTTCAGATTGTAATTCTGCATTTTTCACAATATCATATCGCAGATTGCGATTGCAGCTGCGGCTTCAATTACCGGTACAGCGCGCGGAACAATGCATGGGTCGTGACGCCCGACTATCTCAAGCGGTGTGTCCTTTCGCTCCGTCAGAGAAACGCTCTCCTGCATTCTTGCAACGGACGGCGTCGGCTTTATTGCCGCTCGGAATATAACGGGCATTCCGGAGGTGATTCCGCCAAGAGCACCGCCGTGGTTGTTTGTTTTCGTTTTCACAGCATCTCCGTCCATAAAAAATGCATCGTTGCATTCGCTTCCGCGCATTCTTGCCGCGCCGAACCCCGCGCCGAACTCAATGCCTTTTACTGCGGGAATGCCGAATATGATGCGGGAGATAATATTTTCAACACCGTCAAACATCGGGTCTCCATACCCTGCGGGAACGCCGCATATTGCACATTCAACGATGCCGCCGACGCTGTCAAGGTCACTTTTTGCTTTTATGATTTCCTCCATCATCCGCTCTCCTGCATTTTTATCAAGTACAGAAATGGGCTCACTGTGCAGAACGGACGTGATTTCCGGTTTAACGGGAGAAAACGGACGATCGGAAACGCCGGCAATCTCAAGCGCGTGCGCCGCGATGTTTATACCGCGGTTTTTAAGATACTGGAGGCAGATTCCACCGGCAATGCAAAGGCATGCCGTGAGACGCCCTGAAAAATGCCCGCCGCCGCGGATGTCGTGGAAGTTACCGTATTTTACAAATGCAGTAAAATCAGCATGCCCGGGCCGTGGGATTTCGCGCAGGTTTGAATAATCCTTCGAGCGCGTGTTGGTGTTTTCGATGATTGCGCATACAGGGCTTCCGCAGGTGAAACCGTCTGCAACACCGGAAAGAAACCGCGGATTGTCCGCCTCGCTTCTTGACGTAGTATGTGCACCGCGCCCGGGAGCGCGCCGCGTCATAAACGCGAGAAGCTCCTCCTCATCAATTGCAACTCCTGCAGGCAATCCGTCAATCACAACGCCGATTGCCTCGGAATGTGACTGACCGAAGATTGAAATTCTTAATTTTTCACCGATAACCGAGGACATTTTCTATTCCTCCTTTTTATTTATGACAGCGCCGAGGTGTGCGTATTTTTCATAAAAATCGCCGTAGGATTTTCTCACTGCCTCCGCACCGTGTACCGTAACCGCACCGTCGCTTGCCGCGGCGGCGATTGCAGCGCTCATTGCTATTCTGTGGTCATTTTCGGAATTAACTCGTCCTCCGGAAAGCTTCTTTTTGCCGAAAATGCGTATCCCATTCGGTTCGGCTTCTGCGTAGGCGCCGAGAGACAAAAGCATATTTACGGTGGATTCAATCCTGTCGCTTTCTTTTATGCGAAGTCTTCCGGCACCCGTTATTCCGGTTTCGCCGTTTGAAACGGCGGCAATAACCGAAAGAACCGGGACAAGGTCGGGAATTTCGGATGCATCAATTCTTACAGCGGAAAGAGGCTTTTTTCTGACTGTGATACCGGCATCGCTGCGCGTAACCTCTGCACCGAAACGGGAGAGAATGTCAATGACGGCACGGTCACCCTGCACGCTGTCGTATTTCAGACCGTGCACCGTAATTCCTTCTTCAGACAGAGCGCCGAGGCAGAGCCAGAATGCGGCGTTTGACCAGTCGCCTTCAACCGCAAGTCTTCCCGGTGAGATATATTTCTGATTTCCGGGGATTTTTATTTTATTGCCGTCCATTTCGGCTTTTATCCCGAATGTATGAACCGCGTCAAGCGTCATTTTTATGTATGAAAGTGATTCGATTTTTCCTGTTATATCAATCTCGCTGTTCCCTTCAAGAAGCGGAAGAGCGAAGATGAGACCGGAAATAAACTGCGAGCTTATATTGCCCGGCAAAGTGAACCTGCCGCCGCGAAGTCCGCCGTGAGCAGTAAGCGGAAGAGTTCCGTTATAATCTATGAAAGCCCCGCGCAAGGAAAGACATTCAACCAGTGGAGAAACGGGTCTTTCGGGAAGGCGTCCCTCGCCTGTGAAAGTAACATCTCCCCCGAGTGCCGCGGCAACGGGAATGAGAAAACGGAGCGTAGAACCGCTCTCGCCACAGGAAAGAAAAGCTTCAGTGCGTCTCTTTATCGGAGACACGGAATACACACCATCCTGATTTTTTATTTCTGCGCCGAGGGAGCTAAGGCATCGGGCGGTAGCGGCGATATCAAGGCTTTCGGCAGGGCAGACAATTTCCGTGGGTTTATCTGAAAGGGCGGCACAGATGAGAAGTCTGTGTGCCACAGATTTTGAAGGAATTACCTCAATTTCGCCGGAGGGGGAAGGGCAGGTTATTTCTGCAATCATAAATTAATTCTTCTTTCCTGGAAAAAATCATAAGCTAAAACATCTCGGAGATTGCCGGGAGAAATCCTTTTTCAAAAATGCCGCGGATTCCATTGATATCAAATGTATGAAGCTCGCTTTTTCCGCGTACAAAAGGAAAAACAAGTGTTATCTTCCCGGAGCTTCGCTTTTTGTCGGACATTGCATAGTGCGCAAGAGACTCTGCGTCATACATACATTCCGTTGGCAGCGAATATTTTCTGCAAAGCTCCTCTATTTCTTCGGCAACGCCGGCGGCGCAAAGCAACAGGTGTTCTGCGGCGCGCGCCATAAGGCACATGCCGATTGCGACGGCACGACCGTGAGAAATTTCAAAGCCCGAGAGCTTCTCAATTGAATGAGCGGGAGTATGGCCGAGATTGAGAAGCTGGCGAATTCCCAGATCAAATTCGTCCTGAGCCACGATATCGCGTTTTATGCGGATGCACTCGGCGATAAGCTCTTCAAGATGCTCGTGTGCACCCATGTGGCAGAGGTTAAGAATCTGCCAGCTTCCGAGCGCTCCGTATTTTATAACCTCCGCCATTCCGTCGGAGAAGATATCTTCCGGAAGATTTTTTATTATCTCTGTATCGCAGAGGACAAGGCTTGGCTGATAGAAGGCTCCGGCGAGATTTTTTCCTGCGCGGAGATTTATTGCGGTTTTTCCGCCGACGGAAGAGTCAACTGCGGAGAGAAGGGTTGTCGGTATTTGTACAAATGAGATTCCGCGCAAAAAGCTTGCGGCGGCAAACCCGGTAAGATCCCCCACAACTCCTCCGCCGAGAGCAACAACGCAGTCGGCACGCGTGAGCCCTTCGTCTGCGAGAAATTCGAGCAGCTTTATATAGTTTTCCGTGCTTTTTGACTCTTCTCCGTGTGGGATAACAAAGTCAGAAACAGAAAAACCGGAATTTTCAAGCAGTTCACGCACGTCATCAAAAAACAGGCGGTGAGTTGTATCATCCGATACGACGGCGCACCGTCTTCCTTTTACAAGAGAAGCGGTAAGCTCGCCGATACGGGAGAGAACCCCTCCGCCTATAATGACATCATAACACCGTGAGGCATCTATTCTAATTCTCTCCACTCTTCATCTATCCTTTCTTTCCGCATACGCCCCTCGCGGAGAAGGGACATAAGGCGCTCTTCATCGTTTTCTGCGAGCGCGTCGCGGTATTCTGTAAGTGAATCTATAATAAAATCAAGCTCGGAAATAAGATTTCCGCGGTTTTCAAGAAAAAGCTCCGTCCACATTTTTTCCGAAAGCTTTGCAACGCGTGTCAGGTCTTTATAGCTCCCTGCGGAAAAACCCTTGTGCGCTTCGGCACGGGGGGATTTTACATATGCGTTTGAAACAACGTGGGCGAGCTGGGAGGTGTATGCAATGATCTCATCATGTTGCTCTGCGCTTGTTACCGTGACATGGGCGAAGCCTGCGCGGACAAGGCACTTTTTAGCCTTTTCAAGAAGAGCAATATCCTCTCCGGGTTTAGGAACGAGAATCATACACGCCCCGCGGAAGAGGTTCACCTCGGCATAACGGAAGCCGGAAAACTGGCGTCCTGCCATAGGGTGCCCTCCGATGTAGTGAAAGCCGTGTTTTTCTGCGAGTGCGAAAAGCGTTGGGCACACAAACTCTTTTACGCCGCAACAGTCGATTACTATTGCTTCTTTTTTTATAAGATGTGCGTGTTGCTTCATATAATCAAGGGTTGCCTGCGGGTAAAGAGCAACAAAGATAAAATCACACTCTGAAAGTGCTTCATCGGTGAGCTTGCCGTCAACTGCGTTGACAAGAACCGCTCTCTTGTAGGAAACCTCGTCGATGTCATATGCATAGACGGTGTAATCGGTGTTGAACTTAAACGCTTTTGCAAGCGAGCCGCCGATGAGACCGAGTCCTACGACGCCTATCGTCATAATTCCACCGCCTTGCGAACAGCAAAGACTGCTTTTGCAACATCGTCAAACTGCTCGGGAGTGAGCGATTGCGCGCCGTCGCACAGCGCGTGCTTGGGATCGTTGTGAACTTCTATCATAAGCCCGTCTGCACCGCACGCCGCCGCGGCAAGAGCCATTGGTTTCACGAGGCGGGAGATGCCGCTTGCGTGGCTCGGATCAACAACAACCGGAAGATGCGAAAGCTCTTTGAGCATCGGGACGGCTGACAGGTCAAGCGTGTTGCGGGTGTATGTTTCAAATGTGCGTATTCCGCGCTCGCAGAGGATGATGTTTTCGTTTCCTCCTGCCATTATATACTCCGCACTCATGAGAAGCTCTTTTAACGTGTTTGCAAGCCCGCGCTTTAAAAGAATAGTTTTGTTTGTTTTCCCAAGCTCCTTTAAAAGCTCGAAATTCTGCATATTGCGCGCGCCGACCTGAATGACATCCACGTTTTCAAAAAGTGAAAGGTGGTTTGCGTTCATAATTTCCGTAACAATGGGCATTCCCGTGGCTTCCTTTGCTTCAAGAAGAAAATCTATCCCTTCGGCTTTGAGTCCCTGGAAGTCATAAGGGCTTGTTCTCGGTTTGAATGCGCCGCCGCGGAGAAGGGTTGCGCCCGATGCTTTTACCGCGTGGGCGATGCCGAGGATTTGTTCCTCGCTCTCGACGGAGCAGGGACCCGCGATAAGGGCGAAATTCCCACCGCCGATTTTCACACCGCCGATATCGACGACCGTGTTTTCCGGATGAAATTTGCGGTTTGCGCTTTTGAACGGTTCTGTTATACGTGTTACATTCTGAATGATGTCAAGCCCTTCAATGAGCTCTATATCAATATTTGTTGTGTCTCCGATAAATCCGAGGACCGTCTGATATTCGCCCTTCGACACGTGGACCTGTATATTCTGCTCATTGAGCCACGCTATAAGGTTATCCACCTGCGCCTGGGGGACATCGCGTCTGAGAACTGCTATCATTTTCATTACCTCCAACAAAAAAAGCCTTACAGTAGTGATATCTACTGCAAAGCTTTCAAATTCAAAAACTTTTTAAGCACCAGAAATCACTTTTACTTTTTAAAGCTAAAAAAGTAAAAGTAAAAGTAGTAAAATATTGCAGAAACGGATGCCGTGATTGCCATATTAATTACTTCCTTTTTCATGGTTTTAAAAAATTATACCACCGTAAAGTTCGTTTGTCAATGATTTTTTGCGAAAAAAGCGCTTGATTTATCAATAATTTATTGTTTGAATGAATTTTGAAAAAAATTCGCCGTTTTTTTTCTTAAATCTCCAAAAAAGTCTTGCAAAATCTGTAAAAATGTCATAAAATAATACGGTGTCGGACTCGCGGGAAAACCGCGTGGCGCGGCGCGTGAAATCTTTCGGAGGTGCGCTTGTGTTCAATATTGTTCTTGTAGAGCCTGAGATTCCCGCGAATACGGGCAACATCTCGCGCACTTGTGCCGTTACGGGCGCGGCGCTTCATCTTGTCCGCCCTCTTGGTTTTGACATTTCCGACCGCCAGCTTCGCCGCGCCGGACTTGACTACTGGAAACACCTTGACATTACGCTGTATGACAGCATTGACGATTTCTTTGAAAAGAATGCCGATGGTCGTTTCTTTTTTTGCACGACGAAGGCATCGCATACTTATACTGATTTCAAGTACTGCGAGGGGGATTATTTCATCTTCGGTAAGGAAACAAAAGGACTTCCCGAGCCTCTTCTCGCAAAAAACGCGGATACGTGTATCCGTATTCCGATGCTTCCGACGTTGCGGTCACTTAACCTGTCGAACTCCGTTGCTGTTATTATATATGAAGCTTTGCGTTGCGTCGGCTTTGAAAATATGCAGATGACGGGAAGCCTTCACAACATCGTCGAATAATGAAGATTTTCGCAAAATCACAAAAAAATGTTATGAAAATAATGAAATATAGTTAAAATAACAGTGTAATACTTGTGTATTATGTGTTATAATATATAATATGTCAATTAAATAACAATAAAATTAATTACGGAGGTATATATCATGAACTACAACAAAAAGACCATCGAAGACATAAACCCCCACGGCAAGCGTGTCCTCGTCCGTTGCGACTTCAACGTCAAGCAGGATGACACAGGCGCTATCACAGATGATAAGCGTATCGTTGCCGCACTTCCTACAATCAAATATCTTATCGAGAACGGCGCTCGCGTCATTCTTTGCTCTCACCTCGGACGTCCGAAGGGTGAGGTTAACCCGAAGTTCTCCCTTGCTCCGGTTGCAACTCGCCTTTCTGAGCATCTCGGCATCGAAGTGAAGATGGCTTCCGATGTTATCGGTGAAAGTGCAAAGGCACTTGCGGCTTCTCTTTCCGACGGCGAAGTTATGCTTCTTGAAAATGTCCGTTACCACAAGGAAGAAGAAAAGAACGATCCGGCTTTTGCAAAGGAGCTTGCATCCCTTGCAGAGCTTTATGTAAATGACGCATTCGGTACGGCTCACCGCGCGCATGCTTCCACTGCGGGTGTTGCTGATTACCTTCCGGCTGTTTGCGGATATCTCATCGGCAAGGAAATCGGAATAATGGGTCAGGCTCTTTCCGATCCGAAGCGTCCGTTTGTTGCAATCCTCGGCGGCGCAAAGGTTTCCGATAAGCTCGGCGTTATCAACAACCTCCTTGAAAAGGTTGACACTCTCATTATCGGCGGCGGTATGGCATACACCTTTGCAAAGGCTGCAGGCGGAAGCATCGGCACATCCCTCTGTGAGGATGACCGTCTCGATTATGCACGCGAAATGATTAAGAAGGCAGAAGAAAAGGGCGTAAACTTCCTTCTCCCGACAGATACTGTTGTTGCAGAAAAGTTTGCTGCAGATGCAGAAAGCAAGGTTGTTCCGACTAAGGAAATTCCGGACGGATGGATGGGGCTTGACATCGGTCCCGATACTGTCAAGGCATTCTCCGATGCAATAAAGAGCGCAGGCACCGTTATCTGGAACGGTCCTATGGGCGTTTTTGAGTTTGAAAAGTTTGCTAAGGGAACAGAGGCAGTATGCGCTGCTGTTGCGGAAAGCGGCTCTATCTCCATCGTCGGTGGCGGTGACAGTGCAGCAGCTGTTAAGAAGCTCGGCTTTGCCAAGAAGATGACACACATCTCTACAGGCGGCGGCGCAAGCCTTGAGTTCCTCGAGGGTATTGCACTTCCGGGTATTGCATGCCTCGAAGATAAGTAAGTATTATTGACGTATAAGCGTTTGACATAGATTAAGGAGAAACACAATGAACAGAAAATATCGCAAGACAATTATCGCAGGCAACTGGAAGATGAATAAGACACCTGCAGAGACAAAGAAGATGTTTGAAGAGCTCAAAGCTACCTGTGGAAAGCAGAAATGGTGTGACGTTGTTCTCTGCGTACCGTTTGTTGACCTTCCTGTGGCATGCCGTTGCTCAAGAGATGCAAAGATCGGTGTTGCGGCACAGAATATGCACTATGAAGAAAAAGGCGCATTTACCGGTGAAGTATCCGCAGAAATGCTCCGTGAGCTTGGTGTAAAATATGTTGTTATCGGCCACAGCGAACGCCGCGAATATTACGCTGAAACAGATAAGACCGTAAACCTCAAGGTCAAGAAGGCTCTTGAAACAGGTCTTCGTCCGATCGTATGCGTTGGTGAAACGCTCGAACAGCGCGAATATGACGTTACAGATGAGCATATCGCAATGCAGGTGAAAATTGCCCTTGCAGATATCCCTGCCGAAAAGGTAAGGAAGATTATTTTCGCATATGAGCCCATCTGGGCTATCGGTACCGGTAAAACTGCAACCAGCGAGCAGGCAAATGAGGTTTGCGGCCTCATCCGCTCGGTTATCCGTGCAAAATACGGCGCAAGAGTTGCACGTTCGGTTACCATTCAGTACGGCGGCTCGATGAATCCGAAGAACGCAGCAGAGCTTCTCTCTATGCCTGATGTTGACGGCGGACTCATCGGCGGTGCATCTCTTAAGACGGAGGATTTTGTCGCTGTAATCAATGCGGCAAATCAATAAATGATATGAACAGAAGTAAAACACCTATTACTCTTATCATAATGGACGGCTTCGGCAACGCTGCGGAAGGGGATGGCAACGCAATAAGCCGTGCTGCTACCCCGAACCTTGACAAAATTTTTGCCGAGAATCCGAAAAGCGCCCTTCGCGCATCAGGCCTTGCGGTCGGTCTTCCCGACGGGCAG
Source organism: Oscillospiraceae bacterium (assembly GCA_017408185.1). The sequence continues at coordinate 11,174 of JAFQVE010000006.1, forward strand.
ATGGGAAATTCTGAGGTGGGTCACACAAACATCGGCGCAGGCCGTGTTGTGTTCCAGGATCTTCCGAGAATCTCCTGTGCAATTGACGACGGAAGCTTCTTTGAAAACCGCGAGCTTGTTGCCGCGTGTGAGAACTGCAAAGCAAACGGAACAGCTCTCCATCTTATGGGACTTATGTCCGACGGTGGCGTTCACAGCCATAACACTCACGCTTGGGGACTTTTGCGCCTTGCAAAAAAGCTTGGTGTGGAGAAGGTATACCTTCACTGCTTCCTCGACGGGCGCGACGTTTCTCCCACATCGGGCGAGGGCTTTGTCCGCGAGGCAATGGAAAAATGTGCTGAAATCGGCGTAGGTGCTGTATCAACCCTTATGGGAAGATACTTTGCAATGGATCGCGACAACCGTTGGGACAGAGTTGAAAAAGCTTACCGCGCAATCGTTTTTGCCGAGGGCGAGAACACCGATAATGCGGCAGAGGCGGTTAAAAAGTCATATGAGGACGGCAAGACGGATGAGTTTGTCGAGCCTACGGTATGTGCAGGATATCCGGGTCTTTCTGAAAACGACTCGATTATCTTCTTCAACTTCCGCCCTGACCGTGCGCGTGAGATAACAAGAACTTTTGTGGATGATGCGTTTGACGGTTTCGACCGCGGCGAAGGATTTAAAAAGGTTTTCTACGTCTGCATGACGCAGTATGACGCCAATATGCCGAATGTTCGTGTTGCATTCGCTCCTGAAAGCCTTGACAACACATTCGGTGAATATATAAGCTCTCTCGGTATTTCTCAGCTCCGTATTGCGGAGACAGAAAAGTACGCTCACGTTACATTCTTCTTCAACGGCGGTGTTGAGAAGATGTATGAGGGGGAGGACAGAATTCTCGTTAACTCTCCGAAGGTTGCAACGTATGACCTTCAGCCGGAAATGAGCGCACCCGAGGTTACCGAAAAGGTTCTTGAGGCAATTGCATCCGGCAAGTACGATGTTATCATACTCAATTACGCAAACTGCGATATGGTTGGTCACACAGGTGTATTTGATGCAGCAAAAACAGCGGTAGAAACCGTTGATTCCTGCGTCGGACGCGTTGTAGAGGCTATGCGCGATATCGGCGGTGTAAGCATTCTTACCGCTGACCACGGCAATGCGGATAAGATGATTGATGATGACGGTTCATCTCCGTTTACGGCTCATACCACAAACGAGGTTCCGTTCTGCATTGTAGGCGCAAACGTAACGCTCCGCGACGGAAAGCTCTGCGATATTGCACCGACGATGCTCGACCTCTTAGGTCTTGCAAAGCCCGACGAAATGACGGGCGAATCACTTATTGTCGAATAAATTTTCACATAAAAAATTTACGAAAAGGAGAAAACAAAAATGAAAAAATTTGCAGAAATCGTTGACGTCGTAGGACGTCAGGTCATCGACTCCCGCGGCAATCCGACGGTTGAGGTTGACGTTTATGTTGACGACGGTGTCAACACATACATGGGACGTGCGGCTGTTCCGTCCGGTGCATCCACAGGTATCTTTGAAGCTTGCGAGCTTCGCGACGGCGACAAGTCCAAGTTTATGGGCAAGAGCGTTTACAAGGCTGTTGACGCTGTAAACAACGACATTGCAGAAGCAATCATCGGTATGAACGCTCTCGATCAGGTTGAGATCGACCGCACAATGATCGAGCTTGACGGCACACCGAACAAGACAAAGTTTGGCGCAAACGCTATCCTCGGTACTTCTATGGCTGTTGCAAAGGCAGCTGCAGAAGCTCTCCAGATGCCGCTTTACACATACATCGGCGGCGTAAATGCTAAGACTCTTCCGGTTCCGATGATGAACATCCTCAACGGTGGTGCACACGCATCCAACAACGTTGACATTCAGGAATTCATGATCATGCCGGTTGGCGCACCGAGCTTCTCGGAAGCACTTCGTTGGTGCACAGAAGTTTTCCACAACCTCAAGAAGGTTCTCAGCGAGATGGGTATGACAACTGCTGTCGGCGACGAAGGCGGCTTTGCTCCGAACCTTAAGAAGGATGAGGACGCTATCAAGGTTATCCTTGATGCTGTTGAGCGTGCAGGCTTCCGTCCGGGCGATGACTTTATGATCGCTATCGACGCTGCATCCTCTGAGTGGTATCAGGAAGACGGCACATACCTCCTCCCGAAGGCAAAGAAGAAGATGACAAAGCAGCAGCTCGTAAACTACTGGAAGAACCTCACAAGCAAGTACCCGATCATCTCCCTCGAAGACGGCGTTGCAGAGGAAGACTGGGAAGCATGGGGCATGCTCACAAAGGCTATCGGCTCTAAGGTTCAGCTCGTTGGTGACGACCTCTTTGTTACAAACGTTGAGCGCCTCTCCAAGGGTATTGACCTCGGCGTAGGTAACTCCATCCTCATCAAGGTTAACCAGATCGGATCTCTCACAGAGACTCTCGATGCTATCCAGATGGCTAACCGCGCAGGTTACACTGCTGTTGTTTCCCACCGCTCCGGTGAGACTGAGGACACAACAATCGCTGACATCGCTGTTGCTCTCAACGCAGGTCAGATCAAGACCGGCGCACCGAGCCGTACAGACCGTGTTGCGAAGTACAACCAGCTTCTCCGCATTGAGGAAGAGCTTGGCGACAGCGCAATCTACCTCGGCAAGAAAGCATGGTTCAACCTTAAGTAAGAACCAACTGAAAAATAAAACTTATCGCCTCCTGCAATTTGCAGGAGGCGATTTTGTGTGGTATGGAGGGGAGAACTTACAAAAAACTATATACAAATACACTAAACTATGTTATAATATGTAGTGTAATTGTATGAGGTGGTGTTTAGAATGACGCATATTCAAAAAGTTAAAAAGATTATGGACGAGCATAACGGTGTTGTTACCTCTGCTATGCTTACCAAAGAAGGCATACCGAGATTGTATTTGAAACAGCTGCGTGACCGCGGAGAGCTGGAATTTGTCAGTAGGGGGATTTATGTCAGCAGCAATGCTTTTGAAGACGAAATGTATATTTTGCAATGCAAATATTCAAAAGGAATTTTTTCACACGAAACAGCGCTGTATATACACGGATATTCTGACCGAACGCCGGCAAAATATACTATGACATTTAATTACGGATATCATTCTGCCTCTCTTAAAACAGAAAATGTAATTGCGAGATATTCTGTGGCAGATGCTTATAATTTAGGAATTACACAGGCTAAATCTCCTTGCGGAAACGATATAGCAATTTACAACATTGAAAAAACGCTGTGTGATGTTGTTAAGGGAAACAATGCCTGCGATATTCAAATTGTAAATGTGGCTATGAGAAAATATGCACAGAGCAAAGAAAAAAATATCAATTTACTATTTGAGTATGCTGAAAGGTTAAAGGTAAAGAAAAAAATACTAAACTATATGGGGGTGCTGCTGTGATTACAAAAAATGCAATGCAACTTAAAGCATTTATCAAAAACAAGGCAGTGGAAAAGAATATATCCGCACAGCTTGTTATGCAGAACTATATGCTTGAAAGATTGCTTGAACGCATATCATTATCTGACTACAGAAATAATTTTATACTAAAAGGTGGCTTCCTTATATCTGCCATTGTCGGGCTTGATACAAGAACAACGATGGATTTGGATACAACAATTAAAGGATTTGATCTCAACAAAGAAAATCTGAAAAAGATATTTACTGATGTTTGTGCAATACCGGTTGAGGACGATGTAAGCTTTCAAATCTGCAACATGGGCGAAATCCGTGAAGGTGACGAATATCCGGGCTATCGGGTACACTTAAAAGCAAGCTATCCGCCGCTTTCCGTTCCTCTTACGGTTGATGTTACAACAGGAGATAAAATTACACCGAGAGAAATTTCTTACACTTTCAAACTTCTTTTTGATGACCGCAGTATTAGCGTATTGGCATACAACCTTGAAACAGTAATTGCAGAAAAATTGGAAACGGTTATTTCAAGAGGTATAGCAAACACAAGACCAAGAGATTTCTACGACATACATATCCTCTATACCTTGCGTGGCAGCGAATGTAATATGGAGATACTTTCACAGGCTTTACGGCAGACAGCAGACAAAAGAGGATCTTTCGGTGTTATGAAGAACTACGAAAAGATTACACTCAATGTGTTAAGCAGCGAACAAATGCAAGGCTTTTGGACGAAGTACAGGAAAGATTTTGACTATGCTTCAGATATCACGTTTGAAGATGTTTGCAAAACCGTTATAACTATATTCAAACAATTATCACTATAAATTCAACATTACAACCGAGTAAAATCACAATCTACCTCGGCAAGAAAGCATGGTTCAACCTTAAGTAAGAACCAACTGAATAATAAAACTTTATCGCCTCCTGCAATTTGCAGGAGGCGATTTTGTGTGCCGTGACATATATTCTGCGACACCGCCTATGTTTTTGACAAAGTGAGAGCAGGAACTTACAGCTTACCAAAAGGTGCTGACAGTGCAGATTTTGAACTTGTGAACTTTGTGCGGCGCGGGGATATTGTAATAACTCAGGACTACAGGCTGGCATCAATGGTGCTCTCCCGAGGGAGAGCGTGTATCAATCCTCTGTGAGCCATTTAAAGCGCTTACGAACCGGAATTCGCTCCGGACGCCTTGATAAGAAACGCATTTTCTGATACTCGGTAGGTGTCATTCCAAGATATTTTGAAAAAGCGCGAGAAAGGGTGGCATGGTTGCCGAGACCTGTGCGAGCAGCAATATCTTCAAAGAGCAAATCGGTATATGCGAGAAGGTTGGTTGCATGGTAAAGTCTGACCGAGATGAGAAAGTTAAGTGGAGTAAGCCCTGTTACTCTTTTAAAGACGGCGGTAAAAAAACGTCTGGGAATACCTGCGATTCTGCTCATATCATCAAGGGAAATTTTTTTGTCGTAATTCTCTGAAATAAAATCTATTGAGCGTTCAACAGCATTAAGATGCTCTAAAAACTTTTGGGGAGGGAAATCGCAAGTAGACTTCGCACAGCTCATTCTGAGAAGTGAAGCTATAAGACTTGCTATGTGACTGTAGGAAAAGTCGTTTCCGCGCTCGAAGACAGTGATCATTTCACGCACAAGTGATTTGGCTGCGTTGGCATTTTCCGGGAAGATATGTGTAAGCGGTATTTTTTTGCCCTCAAAATGCGCGAAGTCCTTGTATGCGAAAAAATTGTAGCCGTGATCAGTAAGAAAACTTTGATGAAACCAAAGGTGTGCAATAATGGGAGTGTCGCTGGAATTCACGGTGCTGAGTCCGTGACTGGTGTAAGGGGGAAGAAAGGTAAGTGAGCCGGAACTTTGAAGATATTCCTTTCCGTCAATGATATGAAGAAGTTCGCCTGAAAGAACAAAGCATATTTGTATGTGCCGGTGAAAATGTGTATGGTCTTGTGTTCTGATAGATTCTGTGGAAACTCTCACCAGGTGGGTATCCATATAATCAGGTGCATTGTAAAGTGGAAGCAAATCCGGCATAATAACACCTCCTGTTGATAGATAGTATATCACCATACGAGTTTGATGTCAAAGAGAAAAAATGGAGTGCGCCCGATTTGCAACAAAGATGTGTTGAAATGGTACCGTAAAATGTTTTAATATAAGCATATAGGCCTTACAATGGCTGAAATATTTAAGGTAAGGAGAAATAAAACATGAAAACAAAGCGATTTTTAGCACTTTTACTCACGATAATTATGATAGGAGTCATGTTACCGACAGCTTTCGCGGCAGATACTGCGGAGCCGGTATGGGATCCGTATTTCTGCTTTGCTGCAGATGCGACGAGTGGTTGGACTACAGGTGCGGTAGATATGGATAAAGTAGCTGCTTACACCGACCTTGACAGCACTAAATCAACAGGCGCGTGGAGCTTCGTCCATTCTTTTGGCATGGAGGCAAAATCAATGAATACAGAAGCAAATGATGGGACGACCTTCAGAGAAAAGAAAACCGAGCTCGGACAAAATGCAGTAATTCTTAAGGCAAAGATTGAAAGGTCCGGTAATTATAAGCCGTCGATGTATTTCAGAAAATACAACCAGTTAGGTAAACTCAATGTGTATTTTGTCCCTGTTTCATATGCGGACAGCAAGTGGACTATGGACTCTGGTACGCTGCCGATTGCGGATGTATTTATAGATCCCGGAGTTAAGCTTGTCGCTTCTGCTGATGCATGGGAAGATGTAGAAAGCAAAAACTTAGAAAGAGTAACCGAAGAATATAGCAATGTTTATCTCGGTGCGGGAGAATATTATGTTATTATAAATCTTGATGAGGGAAAAGGAGTATCTACAAACGCAAACAATACTTATTTTATAACAACGGGAATTAAGCTTACCCGTCAGTCGGGTGTTACCGTTTCTGCTTCGAAAGAAGTTATTAAAGTGGGCGAAAAAGCAACCATTATCGCAGCTTTCACCGACAATCGCGATAATCCGATTGAGGCGGACAGCATAACATATGAAATCTCTCCTGATGGGATAGCAACGTTAGACGAAAATGGAACGGTTACCGGTGTCGAAGAGGGCGTTGCAACTGTCGAGGTAACTGCGTTTTTCGGTGAAGAAGAGTATACAAGCAGTATGAATATAACCGTATCGAATAACATTGAATATAACTTCACTCTTGGTGCAATCTCCAATGTTGCCGACGGTACAAAAAATATAAAGGTTAACACAATAACCAGCTCAGCAATGCTTGACAGCTCGGCTTCTGCACCGTGGGCACACTCCAACAAGACATTCAATATCAATAATTCTTGGCAGGCACTGTACCAGGACTACATGCAGTTCGGAGCAACGGAGACCAACTGCGGAAAAAACGCACTTGTAATAAAGGCAGAGCTTGACAGACCGGCGGTTTACAGACCGGTTCTCAGCTACTGGAAGGCACTCCATTGCGGTAAGGTGGATGTATATATGATTCCCTCAGCATATGCCGACAGCCGGTGGGCTGCTACATGGACAGCAGAAGAAATTGTAAACGATGAAAACCTTATAGAAATCGCAACCAATGTTGATATGTCTGCAACTGCAAATGCTACAGCGGCAACTGCATATACGGGTGAGCCGGTTGAGCTTTCAGAGGAAAGCTACTATATCATCTACATGATAAGCGAAGTTGGAAAGGATGAGACTCTTAACGACAGATCTTACGGTCAGGTTGACAGTCTTGTACTCGACTATGAAGGTGAGCTTTATGACGAGGTAGATAACCCGAATATCGCGCTTGCAACAACAACCAACGTTGAAGGTTATACAAAGATTGATGTGCAAGGGGATATTGAGCGCGGCACTGAGGTAACAGTAACAGCAGCGAAAATTCCCGGCTACACCTTCCGCCACTGGGTACGCGGCACAGCAGATAAGGGTGACTGGGTATCCGCAGATCCAGTATACAACTTCACACTTGTGACAAACACCTTCCTCACAGCGGTTTATACACCGGATGTAGCAGAGGGTGAAAAGATAGTAGAGTTCTTTAACGGAAACGGCGAATACATCACACAAGAAACTGTTGTAGATGGCAAGGTAACACTTCCGGCAAAAAATCCCGAAATGACAGGCTTTAAATTCCTGCGCTGGATTGTAGCAAAGAACAAAGAGTTTGAAAACAACGATATTATTGCTCCGCTTACACGTGTAGTCGCAGAGTTTGGAGACGCGGATGCCACTTTCTCCGTAAACGGAACAGAGGGATACAAGTACGATACGCTTATAACAAAGACATCAGACACTCCTGTTGTATGGTACCGTGACGGTGTCCGTGTAGGCTACGGCAAGGAATATAACTACCGCGTATGGGATACAGTCGGAAAGATTACGAGTGCTGAAGGCACTGCACAGCCGCTTGTTGTACTCGACAAGGCGGTAAAGACAGACGGAGATGGCACAACAAAGGCATATATGATTGAATACGATGCAGGTGATAAGGAGATAGTCGAAGTCGGTATTCTCTTCGGAGACGGAACGAATATGACAGTTGACAGCTGTATGTACAAGGCAACGTCACAAAAGAGCGGCAGCGACATTCACGGTCAGTTTACGGCAAAGCCGGCAAATGACAGCTACGCTAATGCACGCGGATATATGATTTATAAAGACGGAACGGAGTATAAGGTAGTATACTCAGACTAAAGGTTAATATAGACTGACATTTTACTCCGCAAATCATCTAAGGTGTATTTTGCGGAGTAAAATAGCCAAAGGACACAGCAAAAGAAGGAGAAAAACAATGGAAAAACTCGCAATTCACGGCGGCACGCCCGTAAAAACAACGCCCTATGGGACGGCACAAAGATTCGGAAAGGAAGAGCTTGCATATCTTGAAGAAGCACTGCAGCAAAACACACTGTTCTACTGGAGCGGAGACTTTGCAAAGCGTCTTTGCACAAAGTTTTCAGAGCTTTACGGCTCAAAATACTGTGCTGTTACAAGCTCGGGCACATCTGCCATACACACGGCTCTCGGCGCCTACGGCATAGGCCCCGGAGATGAGGTCATTACAGCTCCGATCACCGACATGGGAAGCGTTATAGGTATTCTCTACCAGAACGCAGTTCCCGTGTTTGCAGACCTTGACCCACATACATATAACATGACGGCAAAGTCTGTTGAAGAGAAAATTACGGACAAGACACGTGCGGTTGTAGTCGTTCACCTTGCAGGCAATGCGGCTGAGATTGACGAAATCGTAAAGGTCTGTCGTGCTCGCGGAATATACGTAATCGAGGACTGCGCTCAGGCTTACTGTTGTGAATACAAGGGCAAGTACGTCGGCACATTCGGTGATATCGGCTGCTTCTCGCTCAACGACTTCAAGCATATCTCGGCAGGCGACGGCGGCATGGTGATTACGGATAATGAAGAGCTTTACCACAAGGCGGTTATGTTTGCAGATAAGAACTACAACCGCTTAGGTGCAGACGTTGTCAGAAATTCGCCGAAGGTCGGTATCAACTACCGCATGAACGAGCTTACGGCGGCTGTGGGTCTTGCACAGGTTGAAAAGGTAGAGGAAATCTGCCGCAAGCGCAATGAATACGGCGTCGCACTCACCGAAGGGATAAAGGATTTGCCGGGTATCTTCGTTCCGAAGGTATATGATGACTGTAAGTCGTCCTATTGGTTCTACCTTATCCGCGTAGACGAAAAAGAGCTTGGCTGTACCCGTGAGGAGTTTGCAGAGGCTCTCCGTGCCGAGGGAGTCCGTGCAGGTGCAGGCTACATCAAGCAGTGCGTCTATGAAATGGATATGTTTACAAACAAGACCGCATACGGCGAGATGAAGTGTCCGTTCTCATGTCCGTTCTACGGTCGTGAAATCGAGTATAAAACAGGGCTTTGCCCGACGGCAGAGGCGATTCTCAAAACCTGCATCCGCCTTGAATGTAAGGAGTTCTACACGAAGCAGGACCTTGAGGAGACGATTGCCGGCATCAGAAAAGTAAGCGCTTATTTTCAGAGCGTAAAATAGGAAAGGAGCTATATGCGTATGAAGAGAATAATATCACTGGCTCTTGTGTGTGTTATGATAATAAGCCTTCTTCCGACAGTGGCGCTTGCCGCAGAGAGAGAGGTATTGAGTCCGGAATACGTTTTTACAGCCGGTGCTCTTGGTAGCACTTCTACCGTAAAAGCGGCAAATGTCCACAAAAACACACTTGACCGAACAAAATCGACAGGCTACTGGAAGTATGAAAAGCAGTTTAACCAGACCACTACAAACTTCCAGAAGGACGGTCTGTGCTTCTATACACCTGTAAAGGAGACAGAGAAGGACTCAAACGTCGCCATATTCACAATAACCGTTGACAAGGACGGACTATATACTCCGTCGGTCACGCATGCAAAGCAGGCATACGGAGAGCGAACGGATATATATATCGTCAAAAAGGATGTTGTAACGGCAAACGGATGGAGCGTAACGGATATTTCGGGCGTACAGACGATGACCAATGTGGCGTCAATGACAGACCCCGATGCCGACGTAAAGTATCTTGCGTCATATGATACGCACACAAGCTCCACAGGCAAGAACGATGCCTTTGCGGAGAAGGTAAACCTTACTGCCGGCGATTATTACATGTTTGTTATAGCAAACGAGGGACCGACCCAGTACAATGCCGTGAGAACCTACGGCATGCTTACAACGCTCAAGCTTTCACGTCAGTATTCGCTGACGGACATTGAGGTTTCAGGCATTGAAACGACCGTCGGTGAGGTGATCTCCGCCGATGTCGTGTGGAAGAGCGGAGAGCAGGAGATTGACGGAGGTCTCGGCGTTATTTCCTATGAGGTTATATCAAACGATGACGGCGTGCTCTTCTGCGATGCGGCAGGAAAGATTTGTGCCGTGGCAGAGGGAAGCGCACGCATAAAGGTTACGGGTACGCTCTCGGGAAAGAGTGCATCTGCTGAGGTTGATGTCACCGTAAGGGCACCGGAGCCGCTTTCCGGTGCCGATGCAGTGTATGGCTTCTACAACGGGGCATCCGAGGATTTTGAGGCGACGGGACTTGTTGTCACAAACCCCGACGGCACCCCTGTAAAGAACGGGCATACGCTGACCGAGCAGGAGCTCGAGGGCTATCCTTATTGCGAATACGGTGAGGAACGCCCGTGGGCAATGGTCGCCACAAATGCATCACGCCCCGACTCTAAGGGTACATACTTTAAGGGGAATGATTCATATATTGACTTCTCCTGTAAAGCAGGGGAATGGGTTGCATATAAGGTCAAGGTGCCGAAAGCCGGAAAATACAATGTCGATGTAGCCGCATACCGTTACGGCAGCGGAGGCGCGGCAGAGGTTTATATGCTTCCGTATGAGGAAAGCATGACATTTTCCGACATCACTACAAATATCGGCACATACGCAAGTGAGGAAAATCTCGTTGCGAACGCAGAATTCAACGGGCTTCCGGCAACGGTCGTAAACCGTGCGTTTTCGGGCGAGTTCCGTGCGGAGGAGAGTGCCGATTTTGCGTCAAACGGATATGACGAGTACCTTATGATAGTAAAGACCTGCGAAAGCACACTTGTTGCAGGCAAGTATTATCTGCTTGTAAGAAGCATAAGCATTACCGGCAGTGAGCGCGAAATCAGCGTTGAAACCAAGCTTTCCGAGACTGCGGTAGGCGTAGGGGAAAGCGTGTTCGTCACGTCTGTTGAAGGAAAGGACGAAAACGGCAACGGCGTTGACCTTTCAAGTGCCGAGATTTTTTACAGTGTAGCAGAGGAAGACAAGGACATTCTTGAGTTCGATGCCGAAACAACCTCAGTAAAGGGACTCAAGAAGGGCACGGGAACGCTTATTACGCTTGCCGTAATGGGCGGAAGAATATACCGTGGAGAGACGGAAATTACGATAGACGACTCCTTTGCGGTAAAGGCAGGCTATATCTATCCGGGCGGTGCAGTTGATGCAGGAGATATCTTCTCGTTCACAACAGGCTTTGAACTTGCAAACAGAAAGGTAATTTCCGGCGGCAAGATAGAAAGCCTTGAAATTGTTTCACAGTCCAGAGAAGGAGTGGCTGTGCTTGAAAGCAACAATACCGTGCTTCGCGGAATGAAGGGCGGCACGGTACAGGTCCGTGCAAAAATTTCCTTCCGCGGAAACGAATATAGGAGCGACATCGTTACACTTCGTGTATACGGCAAGGATTTAGCCATGAGCGCGTCCGGATTTATGATTGATCTGAGAAAGGGTGCCTACATCGGTGATACTTATACAAATATCAACGATATAAAGGAATACACCGAACACAGAAACTGGATATTCCATGGATCTTATAATCTGCACTCATCTTATCAGACGATAGCCGTTGTAGATACGTCAAAGATTAATTATGCGCAGATGGTCTGGCAGAAGGGAGATAATCTTTTTAATTCATACATTGCGTTTGAGGTTGATTTCCCGTCAGAGAGCGTATATAAGACAGACATATTTATGGGGCTTTGCCGTACACGCTCGGCAAGTCTTGAATGCTACATCGTTCCGAAGACCGACGAAAGTGCACAAAACCTTCCGAATTACCTTGTAAGGGGTAATGAGTATTATGTCGGAGCGCAGGATTTCACTGTTGCGGCTAACACGGCAGACATAGAAAAGAGCTTCGGAAGCAAAAGCGTGACGAAGGGAAAGCACTTTGTTGTGCTCAAGGTGTCAAACGGTGCAGCCGGAGCTAACGGTGACGCGGCATTTCCGCTGTATCTCACATTTACAAATGAAAGCGCACTCGGTGAAGCGACACTCGAGCTTTTAGACGGTGCAACGAGTGTTCCGCTTGGCGGAGTCATCGGGACAAAGCTTACAATAACAACCGTCGGCGGCTCGGAAATTGCGCCGGAGGATGCAGAGAGCATTGTATATTCCACAAGCAACAGCAGTGTTGCAACAGTGGACGAACAGGGTATAATTACGGGTGTCAGCGAGGGGCAGGCAAAGATTTATGCCGCCGTTTCGCGTGGAGGAATAACGAAGACCGCAACTCTTGACGTATCGGTTGAGGATGCCTCCGGAATTAAGAAAATAGAGATTTCCATGCCCGACTCGGTATATATTTACGGCAGAGTACAGCCAAAGCTTTTTGTTACGATGAACAGTACAAACGTGCTTGAGATTCCGCCACAGTACGTGACATGGTCATTTTCGGAGCTTTCGGATGCCGGTGTTGCAGAGTTTATTGAAATGGGAGAAGGGGACGGAAAAGCTGTTTATGGAAAAAAGACAGGACGTGTATTTCTTGAAGCAACGATAGATCCGGAGTACAGGCATGGTGCAACGAACGGAATTGAAATTTTGCCTTTTAAGCTTGAAGTGACCAGAGATTCTACTGTGGATCCACAGATATATACGCTTAAAAGCCGTGAAAACGCACGCAGAAATGCAATGCGCTATGCATGGGCAAAATCCGAGGTTAAAGGAGTGTGTGATACGGCGGAAAAGTATCTTCCGTTTGTTGATACGCTTTATAGCCTGATTGTTCCGGAGGGACTTCCAAGATATTATTATATAGGGCATAAGGGCGATCCCCTTAAGTTCTATTGTCGATACTGCAACGCGAACGTAGGGTTAGAATACGGCTCATATGGATGGAATGTAGATGCACTGAATCGTCCATGGAAGATTCAGTGTCCGTCGTGCAAGCGGCTTTTCCCAAGTAATGATTTCGGAAGCTTCTACAATCTTGGACTCACCGAAAGCGGGAGCTGGAGCTATGAAAAGGCACTTTTCGAGCACCATAAGAAGTTCGTTTGCGCAAATGGAGAAAACTGCACATGTGCCAATGTGCCGCATCCGACAGAAGAACGCATGAGTCCGAAATGGATTGAATATTACGGTTTCGGAAAGGGCTATCTTGCAAACACTACCTATTCTGAAATGGACATAAAGCTAGGTACCGTCGGATGGGGTGTTGATGACAGCTTGGGATATATGCAGCCATATGTGTCAGACCCATCGCTTCCAGGTTATGACCCAAGATATTATGACAACGGTAATGGTTTTGCATGGTATGCGGACGGAACGAATAAAGGGCCTGTTCAGTATACGTATATTGCATACTATCTTCATGAGGGACTTTGGTACGGACAGCAAAATATTGCGGGAGGAGCTGTTGTAAGGAAGGCACTGAACGCCTTTGCAAAAGCGTTTGTATACACAGGAAATGAAAAGTATGGAAGAGCCGGTGCGATTCTTCTTGACAGAATAGCTGATGTTTATCCGGATTTCGACTGGTTCATATGGCACGACTGGCGTGGGGATAAGTATTACGGAACGATTGTTGACCCCGTATGGTCAACCTCCATTGCAACGGAGTATGCAGAGGCATACGATGCATTCCTTCCGATATATAACGATGAGTATGTTGTAAATTATCTCTCCAAGCGCGGAGCAAGATATGAGACTGACGAAAACGGAAACTGGCTGCGCGATGAGTCGGGAAACCCGATAGTGGGTAAAAATTCCAACCTCAAGGAAAACCCCGGCGCACTGCGTAAAAACGTTGAGGAAAATATCCTGCTTAAAATATTTGAAGGCGTAAAGTACGGTAAGGTCTGGGGTAACTTCGGTATGCATCAGAAATCTGTTGCAACGGCGGCCGTTGCGTTCAACAGACTTCCGGAAACGGCGGAGATGCTTGACTGGATAATGGCAGACGGTCCGGATCCGGCGACCTCGGGAATCAACTCCGGTGCCGCACCGAAAACCACCCCCATTACCGGCGGTGCATTCATGAAGGTTCTTGTCGGAATAGTTGACCGTGACGGAAGTGGAACAGAAGCCGCTGCAGGCTACAACAGTCTGTGGATACAGAACTTCCTCGGCGTTGCGGAAAGGCTTCGCGGCTATGAGCTTTATCCGTCTGCGGATATCTTTGAAAACACAAAGTTCTTAAAAATGTTCCTTGCACAGGTAAGACTTACGCTCGGCGGATATTACACAATTCAGGCAGGTGACTCGGGTGCGCTCGGAAGCACCGGTTTATCCGTGTATACGGAAGACCAGATTAAGGGCTATCAGGAAACCCGGGATCACGATATTGCAAAGGCTCTCTGGCTTATGAAGGAGACATACGGCCACGAGCTTCGCGGTTCAATCCTGGATGATGATCCCGAGCAGATAACACGCGAAATAGAAAATATTATAGAAGAAGAGGGCAAGCTTAATCTCGGCAGTGATATGCTGACGGGCTTCGGTTTTGCCGCACTCCGTGCCGGTGGAAAGTATGATTCGGCAAGCGTGTCAAGTGAGAATAACACAAGCCGTGACTTTGCGCTCTACTTCGGCAGAAGCAACATGCACGGGCATGTTGATGCACTCAACCTTTATATGTCCGCGTTCGGGTTAAACCTTGCACCAGACATCGGATACCCGGAAACAACGGGTACTACTCCGAACCGCATGGAATGGGTAAGAACTACCCTCTCACATAATACGGTTGTTGTTGATGAACAGGAACAGGTCGCGTTGTCTACAACACATACGCCTTATCACTTCGATGACTCCGGACGTGTAAAACTTATGGATGTAGATGCGAAAAAAGTTTACCCTGATACTGATGAGTACCGCAGAACGGTATTTATGATTGATGCGGACGACGATATCTCCTACGGTGTTGACTTCTTCCATGTGAAGGGAGGAAGCGACCACCTTTACAGCTTCCATTCACAGTCGGAGGAGCTTGGTGACATTACAGGTCTTTCTGACCTTCAGGTTCAGGAGACTTACACCAATGCAGCCGGTGAGGTTATCGGTACGTATGCAGGCGCGGATGTGAAGTTCGGTGCAGACCCCGGCGGTGTAAACTCGGGAGTTCATCCGAGAGGATACACATGGCTTAAGGATATCCGCACTTATAAATCTATCCAAAATGATTTCGCTGTTGAGTTTAAGGTTTGCGACTGGAACCGTGTTCTAAAAACAAAACGCGATATAAGGTTAAGGCTTACTATGCTGAACGATGAGCCTGTGAACGAAGTTACTTTTGCAAAGGCAGTTCCGCCGAAGACTAAGAGCAATCTTAAAGTCGGTGAGTTTGAGTACCTGCTTGTAAGAAAAAAGGGAACAAACCTCGACACGACCTTCACAACCGTGCTTGAGCCGTACGAAAACGGCAAAAAGTATATAAAGAGTATAGAGAAGGTTCCGATGGTTCGTGACCCGTCATCAAAGCCGTCTGTTAGCGATGCTTACGGCGCGGTAAAGGTAACTCTTGAAAACGGACGTATTGATTATGTAATTTATTCAAACAACAGCACGGTAGAATACCTTGTTGATGAAAAGATTAGCTTCCGCGGGTTTGGAGGGGTCTTGTCGCTTGAAACCGTAGGCGAAGATGAAGTTGTAGTTTACAGCTACTTAAATGACGGAGAACTTCTTTGTCTTGCAAGCGAGAAAGAAAAAATTGCACCTGCTGTCGGTGTATATACCGGAAAAATAAAAGACTACACCAAAGAACTCTTAAAGCAAAACTATATCGTTTATACTCCTGACGAGGGACAAAAGGTTGATACGGATGCGCTTAAAGGAAAGTATGTCTACATACAAAATACCGGAACTCAAAACGGAGTATACAGAATCGAAAGCGCAGAACCGGTTGGCAGTAATATCAAACTCTGCATAGGTGATGTTTCGGTTATAAAAGGGTATGTCGACCCGAAAAAAACAGAACTTGGTTATTTATACAATATTGCAGAAGGACAGTCGCTACGCATTCCACTGACAGATATTTATGACAGTGCACCGGTTGTTGAAAAGCCGGACGATTACACAACCTCTGCGGGAAGCGCGATAACCATACCGATAAGTGCATACAGCCCGGTTAAAAAAGCATTGACGCTTGTTGGGACAACTCTTCCGCGAGGAATGAGCATCAGTGAAAACACAATGACGCTTACATGGAAACCGGATAACTCGCAGGTTGGCGAGAACCATGTTGCAATAACGGTAGCAGACGGAACGATGGAAACGACAGTTCATTTCACGGTAACAGTTTACGGATCTACGACATCAAAACCGTCAGACACAAACGATAAAACCGAAACTCCGTCGATAGGAACTGGAGGAGGCTCCGGTGGTGGCGGTGGTGGCGCACCGACCGATAAGCCTGAAACCGGCGATGACCAAACAGACGTAGGGGGTGGCAGTGCCAATGTCCCGCAGGATGAGGATAAGACTGACGGTGAAAATACCGCACCCGACGCGTCGGGTGAAACGGATGTTATCCGTTTCACAGACCTTTCTAACCACGCATGGGCAGCGGATGAAATAAATACGCTTGCGGCAGATGGTATCATCAAAGGAACGAGCGCAACGACGTTCTCTCCTACAGCAAATATCACTCGCGCGGATTTTGCACTGCTTTTGGTTCGTGCATTTAAATTGAGCTCGGATAATACGGAAAACTTTGCAGATGTTATGGTGAATGATTATTATGCTTCTGAGCTTGCAATAGCGCGAAATACAGGCATAGTCAGTGGTGTCGGCGGTAACAAATTTGCTCCGCGCAATACCATAACCCGTCAGGATATGATGGTTATCGTATATCGTGCGTTATCCACCGACCTTGTAGGGGAGGGGATGCGAGCTCTTCCGCTGACGAATGAGGTGTTACCGGACTACCCCGATTTCGCCACCGTCGCTCCTTACGCTCGCGATGCAGTCTCCGCACTCATCTTTGCAGGTCTCGTGAATGGGAAATCAGGCCTTGTCGCCCCGATGGACTATACAACCCGTGCAGAAGTCGCGGTGCTGATAAAACGAATACTTGATTATACAAATCAGAAAGGATAAAATAATATGAAAAAATTAATATCACTTATCTTAGCAACCGTAATGCTTTTTGCGCTTTGTTCCTGTGGCGGAGCTAACGGAGCAACCAAGCTTTCCGGTGAGGGTGCAAACGAACCGCTTACAAAGGATGACGTGATTCAGTTTATGGTTGAGTCGTCAGCAAGCTGGCCTGTTCGTGAAGAGTGGAAAATATGGGAGTATATGGAAGAAGGCTCCGGTGCAACTCTTAATATTATTTCTGTTCCGGCAAGCGATGCAGGAACAAAGTATCCGCTTATGTTCGCCGCCCGTGAAGAACTTCCGGATTTGCTTGCGTTTGGATCAGCAAATGCGCATACTTCGTATGCAGGAGAAGGGCTTGTTGCGTTTGAAGACGTAGAAGCTTATATGCCGAACTATAACGCATGGCTTGAATCGCTTACGGAAGATGAATACAACACGGCGGTAAAGCCAAGAAAGCGCGCAGATGGCAAAATTTATTACACCCCGGGAACAGGGCGTGAGGGAAAGACACGTATGCGTGCATGGCTCTACCGCGAGGACATTTTCAAAAAGCATAATCTCAAAGTACCGGAAACATTCGATGAGCTTTATGCGGTATGTAAAGAGCTTAAGAAACTTTATCCGGACTCGTATCCGTTCTGCACGCGTTCTATGTCATATCTGTTCGATATTCCGGGTTCATCATTTGATAAGTGGTGGCAATACGGCGCATATTATGACTTTGATGATGAAGAGTGGCGTTGGGGTGCAACGGAAGATACTGCGCTTGAGGTTGTAACCTTCTACAAAAAAATGATAGATGAAAAGCTTATGCCTTCTGATTCGGTAACGCTTAACAACGCTACATGGGAAGAATTTATGCTTACTGATAAAGGATTCATCCTTCCGCATCTTCAGCTTCGCATAGATTATTTTAATCAGCTTGCACATCAGGGCGGAAATGCAGAGTATAAGCTTCAGGCATTTGCACCGCCGGTTGCCAATGCAGAAAAAGGCGCATCAATGATAGAGCGCGGAGACCTTGAGATGATAGGTTTTTCAATTCCGGACAGCGGCCGTGAAGATGGCATTGCAAACGCTGCAAAATTCCTCGACTGGATGTATACCGATGAGGCAATGGAGCTTGTATCTTGGGGCAAGGAAGGGGAAACTTACGAGGTTGTAGACGGAAAGAAAAAGTACATTACGGACGAAAACGGAACACAGCCGAACACGATGTATGGCTTCCAGCTTTACGGAACCTTCTGCCGTCTTGATCCGTTAGCTGCCGAGGCACTTCAATCCGAAACAACCATCGAGAGCGAAAAGCTGATTGTAGAGCATACTCTTCCTGAATATCCGGTAACACTCTGGCTTGATTTTAACGATGAGGAGCAGTCCGTTATCGATATGTATAGAACGGGACTTCATACGTATACCGAGGAAATGCTCATCAAGTTTATGCTTGGTCAGGAGCCACTTGCAAATTTTGACAAGTTTGTGGAAAATCTTAAGTCTATGGGTGTTGACGAAGTAATTGCGGCATACGAGTCGGCATACAGCAGAGTGAAGTAAAAACATACAACGGATGGAGAGATTCTCCATCCGTTGTGTTATGTTCAGGTTACTTAATTTTTGTAATGAATATCTGCTTTATATCTCCGCGTCGCTGGATTCCCATGCTTCGTTTACGTGGGAAGCGTCGTTTATGACGAGCGTGTCACCGTCGCGGAGCTTTACGCTACCGCGCGGGATAATTACCTTATCTCCGCGCTTTATCATTATAATCAAATCACTGCCGGTGCGGATGCGTGAAATTGGCATATCAACCCATGCATCTCCGTGCGTGAGAACCTTTTCGTAAAGGTTTATGCCGTCTATATGACCGATGGCCTTGCCGCTTAAAATGATCTTATCGCCGGGCAAAAGCTTCAGCTTTCCATTAGGAATTATTTTACGCTTTCCGCGGATAACGAGAACTAAAAGCGTATCCGGAGGAAGCGTTATATTGCGTATTTCCGTGTTCGCCCACGGGTGACCGTCGCGTATCTTAAAGCGGATAAATCTAACGGGGTTGTCGGCGGTATAGTCGGTAAACGTTTTCATAACATCGCTTGAGCTGTCTGTCATTTTAAAAAGAGAGGCAACCTGAGGCAGAAGCGTTCCCTGAACGAGAATTGAGAACAGGACGATGAAGAAAACAAGATGGAAAATGTCATGCGACATAACTGCAGGGTCTAAAACAGCAACTATTGCAAAAACGATACTTGCCGCACCGCGAAGCCCTGCCCACGAAACGACCGCGATTTGTCCGAGGCGTGCGCGGAAGGGCAGAAGAATAAGCGTGGATGCAATCGGTCGGGCAACAAGCGTTATAAAAAGCGCGATGCAGAGTGCTTTTGGTGCAATTGCCGGAAGCTGTGACGGGAAGGCGAGAAGTCCGAGAAGGAAAAACAGAAGCATCTGCATAAGACCGGTCATGCCGTCAAAGAAGTTTACGAGCGCCGTTTTACCGCGAAGGCGCGAATTTCCGAGAACGATACCGGTGATATATGCGGAAAGATATCCGTTGCCGCCGATAAGCTGCGGCAGTGCATACGCCGCAATAGCTGTTGCAACGAGAAAGATGCCGTCAAAGCCTGCGGAAAAGCAGTGAAACCGACGCAGGAATTTAAGAGCAAGCCATGCAATAAGCACGCCGCAGACTGCGCCGAAGACCACCTGAGAAAAAAGGAGCCATGAAATTCCGCCGGGGGCATCATTTCCGTTCATAACGGACAGCACTGTTACAGTGAGCATATATGCAAAGGGGTCGTTGCTTCCGCTTTCTACCTCCAAAAGCGATGCGGTGTTGTCCTTTAAATTAAGATGGCGCGAGCGGAGAACAGAGAACACGCTTGCCGCATCCGTTGAGCTGATTACCGAACCTATGAGAAGACTCTCAAGAAGCTCGATGCGAAGGACGAAGTGGCAGAATACGCCGACAAGTCCGGCGGTGATGACCGTGCCGAGAGTGGACATGCATATGGCTTTTGCGGCAACCGGCTTTGCGGCGCTCCATTTTGTACCGAAACCGCCGTAGAACATTACAAAGATAAGCGCGAACATACATATGTCTTCGGCAAAACTGTAATTGTCAAACGGAATGCGGAAAAGCCCGTCCGAGCCGAACAGCATACCGATAAATATAAATGCAAGAAGAACCGGCACGCCGAGCTTGTGTGATATTTTGTTGAATACTACGCAAAGAACGATGGCTATTGCGCCCAAGAGCAGATAAAAATCCAAAAGAATATCTCCGTTTCGTTATATTATATACTTTTTGTACATATTGTACACATCGTCCGGCGTGGGTTCATATAAACCCTTGTTTACGCTCCCGCCTCCGGCACCGATACGGGAATATTTCATAACGGAGTCACGGTCAAAACGGTGATTGCACGGAACGGCGCGTTCGATAAGTGCGCGGAATTCCTCGTTGTTGCGGACACCGCAGAGACGGTAGATTCTGTTAACACGGCTTTCGGCAACGGATGCGGAAAGCCGGACAAAGTCCGGAAGGAAGCACGCGTTTGCCTGACCGTGAGAAAGACCTTCAAAGTAAGTGAACGGATAGCCGAAGGAATGGACAAAGCACGTGCCGGTAACAGAGATTACCTGACCTGCAAGCATCGAGCCGCAAAGAAGCTTTTCGCGGAGAAGTCCGTCAAGGCGTCCCTCACAGAGCGCAGAAAGCCCGCGTCCCATGAGATAAATTGCTTTCTCTGCAAGCGCATCGGAAACGGGGGTTGCGCCTTTTGAAAGGTATCCCTCAACCGCGTGGCAGAGCGCATCAACTGCCGTTGCGTTTGTGACGCTTTGCGGAAGCGTTACGGTATACTCTGCATCAAGCAAAGCCGCAACGGGGAAAAGAGATGTATCTTTAAGAGTTTTCTTATTTTCGATCTGACGGCAGGTGAGGACGGAATACTGCGTGACCTCGCTGCCCGTGCCGGCGGTAGTCGGAATTGCGATAACGGGAAGCGGAGCCTTTTTGCATTCGCCGTCGTAAAGCGTTTCTACGGTAAGGTGCGGGTTTGACGCAAAATACGCTGCAGCCTTTGCAGCGTCGAGCGGACTTCCGCCGCCGATGCCGATTATGAAATCAGCACCAAGCTCACGCGCCTCGCAACCGGCAGAAAAGCACGTTTCAACCGTCGGATTTTGTTCAACCTTATCAAAGACTGAAAAAGCAACGGATAAATCGGCGAGAGCCGTGCGGACATCGTCAAGCGCACCGCAAAGCCGTGCCGAGCGTCCGCCGCAGACGATGAGGCAGCGCTTACCGTGACTTTTCCACGGATATTCGCGCACACAGCCGCGTCCTTCAAATACTTTTACCGGATTAAAAAAGAGGTTTTTCACCTTTATGACCTCCTCGTTATTATTTTATATGTAAATATTATACACTAATTTCTACTCTGTTTCAAGCTAACTTTCTGTCGAAAAGGGTGTTGTGACGAAAAAATATCATAAAAGCAGCGGGAAAATAAAAATAACAGTTGAAATTTTTGCCGAGAACGGATATACTTTATATTAGATAAATATATATTAAGCAAGAGGGATGAATTATGACAAAAATATTCAGCGGGGGAAAATTTCCGAAATGGGCACTTATTGCTGCAGGCGTACTTGCGGTATTGCTTTTGCTTTTTGCAGTGCTCACCGTGTATACATATGCCCACGGAGATATATTTCCGGGTGTTTCCGCAGGCGGGGTGAAGCTTGGCGGAATGAGTGAAGAGGAAGCCATTGCGGCACTTGACGGCTCGTGCGATGTGCGCTATTCCGATGCAGCTCTTACCGTAGAGCTTGAGGATATAGTAAAGCGCGATGTAACTGCAAAGGAGCTTGGCGTTAAGTTTTCATCCGCGCAGACGGCAAAGGATGCAATTGCTGCAGGACATGAGGGCGGTTTTTTCCGCCGTATCGGTGATGTTCTCTCGATTATTTTCGGTGGACGAGAGATAGATATCGCCGTTACTGTTGATGAGACAGCGGCAGGAGAGCTTATGGCAGAGCTTGCAAAGTATGACGTTGCGCCGGTGGATGCATCGTATACCATTGAAGAAGAAAAAACGCTTGTGCTTCATCCGCGCACGGACGGCAAAAAGCTTGACACGGAAGCTCTTATGCAGAGCATTACAGACAGATTTTTAAATGAGGATTATTCTCCGCTTCGCGCAGGACGCACGGTTTCGGAATCCGTTGCGCTTGATATGGATAAGGTTTATGCTGAGGTACACAAAGAAGTGACCGATGCTCATCTTGAAAAGACCGATGATGGAAACAAGATTGTTCCGCACGTTGTAGGCGTTGATTTTGACCTTGAAGCGGCGAAGATTGCATATGAAAAAACACCGGGCGAGGTTATAAGAATCCCGCTTACTCTTACTCAGCCGAAGGTGCTTACAAAGCATCTTGAGGTAAATTTATTCAAATATTGCCTTGCTGAGGTTGAAACTCATTTCAGTCCGAAAAAGGTTGCGAGAACGGCGAATGTCCGTCTTTCCGCGAGCCTTATAAACGGAACGGTGCTGAATCCCGGCGAGGAGTTTTCTTACAACAAGACCGTAGGGCCGAGAACTGCGGCGCGCGGATTCAAGGAAGCCGGTATTTTCTCACAGGGTGAAGTCGTTGACGGAATCGGCGGCGGAATTTGCCAGACGTCCTCCACGCTTTATATGGCGGCGGTGAAGGCGAATATGAAGATTACCGAGCGCACGAACCACTCATTCTATGTTGACTATGCGCCGAAGGGTGAGGATGCAACGGTTGTTTACGGCTCGCTCGACTTCAGATTCAAAAACACAAGCCCGTATCCGATAAAGATTGTTGCAACATCGAAGAATAACTATATAAGGGTAAAGCTTATGGGAACGGAACCGGATGAGGTTCGCACCGTTAAGCTTACGAAAAAGACACATTCAACAACTCCGTATACCACGCGCGAGAAGCAGACAAGCGAGCTTCCGGCGGGAGAACGCAAGGTTGAGCAGAAGGGACAGGAAGGTCTCTCTATGACCGTTTGGCGCAATGTTTATGACAAAAACGGAAAGCTTGTTGAGTCGTATGTTGAAAACAAATCAAAATACAAGCCCATGCCGGAGATAGTGCTTGTCGGAACCGGAAAAGCACAGGCAGCGACTGCACCGGTAACTCCGGAAACGTCGGGTGAGGCAACGGAAATACCGGCACCGCCTCCTGAGCAAGCACCGGCACTTACTCCGGAAACTCCTGCCCCGGTACCGGAAGCCCCGGCTCCAGCACCGGAGGATACAACACCTGAGACTTCTGAGCCTGTATCCGAGGCGGCGGCAGATGCCGCGGCGTCCGCAGCTGCGGAGGCGGAATAATGAGAGTTCTTGTAACCGGTGCTTCTCGCGGGATAGGTTATGCCACGGCACGTGCATTTGCAGAGCGCGGAGATACGGTTTTTGCAACATATAAGTCAACTGCCGATACCCTGCCGTCTCTTGCAAAGGAAAATTTTGCGGGAGAGGTTATTCCCGTATATTGCGATGTTTCCGATGAAGAAAGCGTAAAGGCGCTTTTTTCAGAGATCAGGAATGTTGATATCTTGGTAAACAATGCCGGCATTGCGCAGTTTGCGCTTCTTTCCGATATTTCGGGGAGCGATTGGGACAGGATGCTTGACACGAACATGAAATCCGCATTTCTCTGCTCAAAGGAAGCGTCAAAAGGTATGATAAGACGCGGTTTTGGCAGAATTATAAACATTTCCTCTATATGGGGGATAGTCGGCGCATCGTGCGAAACACATTATTCCGCGTCAAAGGCGGGACTAATCGGCTTTACCCG
>JAFQVE010000601.1 GCA_017408185.1 Oscillospiraceae bacterium
TTACTTGCAGGTGAGAAGGTGGTCTCACTTGTTCCCTTGATGATACCCTTTTCTGCAAGCTCGTTAATTGCATCCTCTGCCCATGCGTGGGAAGTAAGGTCGGTGAAGCGGAGGTTTGTTGTATCGCCATTTTCCACCTCATCCGCCTCGCCTTCGCTCGGCACCTTCTCCTCAAGGAGAAGGCTTTCATCATCGTCCCCTACATTTTCGTCCGTATCCGGGGCAGGTGCGGCACCGCCGCCTCCACCTCCACCGCCGCCTGACGGTGTGTCGGTTGAATCTGTGCTGTCATCATCTGTTGACGGAGTGCCCGTTGTTGAACCGTAAACCATAATTGTGAAGTATCGGGTTGCAGTACGTCCAAGTGAGTCTGTTGCATCAACAGCAACAAGATTTTCACCAACCTGTGATGCATCAGGTCTCCATGTAAACTTACCTGTCACGGTATCAAGACTTGCCCCACGCGGAAGCTGACGGGCTTTGTACTCTATATATCCGTCGGACACATTACTCGTTGCTGTCACGTTAACTGTTACAGAACTCCCTGCGGTTGTGCTGACACCCTCAGGGCATGCAATCAGCGGCGTATTGTTATCCTCATACGACAGCGCAATTTCAAAGGCTTGCCCTTTTTCTACATCAAAATTGTAGCCGAGAGACTTGTTCTTATCGTCCTTATAGCTGTCTATAAGTGATACGTTTCCGAGATTAAGCCTTACTCTCTCATCGTCTACTCTGTCAACGCCTTTAATTACATATGCCGAATTTCCGTATGTCTTCTTTTCGGCAACAAGCATGCGGTCTTCAAGGAGCTTTGCAAATTCATCAAATGCCGCACCGCTCTCGGGAACAGCACAGTCAAGCTTTACTTCAATCCAGTTTTCAAAGCTTAGCGCATCATCAACATTTTCACTTCCGTTAAATGCAGTGATTGTTCCTTTAATTGCGGCATCAAGCCCATTCATATTTCCGCTTCCGTCGCCAATAAGGTCGCCGTCATTGATATAGCTGTATACATTATCAAATCCGGTTTTATCTGTATTTTCTCTGACCGTCCACACGCCGACAAATCCACGGAAGTCAAAGCTGTATCCTGTTTCGGAATCCGTTACCGTGTATGTCACATTATTATTCTGAGCGTATGCAATGTAGTCAATTCTGCCGTCTGCAAGCACAACCTTGACCGCTGTTGCGCTGTCCGTTCCCGTGTTTTCAGCAGAACTTATCTCAACCTTTTTGATTTCTTTTATATAACGAGTGCCGTTGTACGGTTCAATAACAGTTGTAAATAAAGTATTGAGATCACGTCCCTTACGGCGTACAAGCATATACTCAAGATGATCCATGACGCTGAGATTGTCAGGTGTTCTCGGCGGCATTCCGTTTGCGAGCGTGACTTCATCTGCATTCCAGTCGTTAACCATGGTCATGCGCAGACGGATATCCGTATTATCATTTCTCGAAAGCTTTCTGAAATCCTTGATTTTATAATCAATCCAGAACTCTCCCGTTCCGGGATTGTCTGCTCTGCGGATATTGAAAAGCCAGGTATATCCGATCGGATATTTCAGGATGTTATATGAGTTCGTATTTGTTCCGTACGGGTCCTCTCCAAACGGAACATTTGCCCCTGCATATGAGCCGCCAAGCTGAGCTTCAAGCCTCAGATTGTCAGACGTTACGGGTGCTGTATCAGAGCTTGCATGGAAGGAATACAGGTGATCGTCTCCGCCCCTTACCTTAAAGAAGTCGATTCCGTAAGAGACTTCGCTGTCATAGTCTACCATAACTATTGTTCGCCTGTATTCATCCGTAGCCGTATATGCAGCTGAGGCATCAACATCCATAACCTTTACACGGGTGTCCTTCGCATCAAAATGAAGCGGCTTGTGCGGATATTCACTCTTGAGCTGTGTCTGCTCATTCACAACAACCGCATTATGAGAAATTGTTGCATTCTGCCACTGAATTCTGTTCGGGTCAGAACCCGTATGCTCAGGATATCCGAGCTCTACCGTCATCGGCATTCCGTATGCCTCTATTCCGAGATTCAGCTTATCCTCATGGTTGTGAGACTCTGCGCCGCCGAAGTACATCCAGAAATCACGCTGTGTATCGCGGATTACGTTTGTTCCTACAGACTCATAAAGAGTGCCTGCACGCAAAGCTCCGAAGCCGTATCCGGTAAGCATGCTGCTCTTGTCGTAGTTATACTCACCGTAAGCTTCTATAATGTCGTAAACCTCATCCTTGAGTCTTTCCGGATTTTCGGTAAAGATATCATAGTGGAGTCCGTCCAGCTCTCCGTCGTTTTTGAAGTACAGATGCTGAGCAATTTCAATATCTCCGGTATAGTTAAAGCTGTCTATCATAACCGAATCATTATCAGGATAAAGCATGTATGCTCCGGGCTTTCCTGTATCACCTATCGATGCGACACCACGTCGTACAAGAGTAAGGGGTGCATATGATTTAATCATGCTTATGTATTTCGGATTGTCAAAAAGCTTCAGGTCTTTACCGGTATAGCCGGGATATCTCTCCATAAGATTTGCTATATCTATGAGCTGTGTAACCCATATTCTGTTATAGCTCGGCGCACTTTCGTTACCCTGACCGTCACGGGACACATCGTTAATCAGTCTATGGTTCAATCCGCCGCCCGTGTTATATGATACATAATCGGTCTCGCTGTACTGCGTTATCCAATCAAACATCTGTTCGGTATCGGGATATGTATCGAGTACAGCCGCAGCTATTGCAAGTCCTGCCTGATGCATACCGAAGTTACCGTTGCTTGAGCTTTCCCTGCATGCCTTGTAAATCTCACGGAGTATTCCGTCCTCAATGTTTTTGCGGATGGTCTCAGCAGTAACATTTCCTTCTGCATCTGCTTTCCCCGAAAGCCTGAACTCTCTTGCTTTGTCGGCAATGTATGAAACAACCTCTTCCCTGTCATACATCGGGAAGAATGCATCATATGCCTTTGCGAAATCTTTGGTAAGGAAGGTCTCCCAGATGGCACCTATAATCTTACCCTCTTTAGAGCCACCGTCTGAGTTTGAAAATCTCGTGAGATACGGGCGAAGGTCGTAGTCGGGGTATACATCCGCTATTCTGTCAACAAGAATAGCTCCGGCTCTTCCGTATTTTTCATCATCCGTATAGATGTATGCCTCGGCAAGCGAATTGATTGCATCTGTGATTGCCGCACCGCCAACTCCTACATTGTACCACAGCATATGGTTATAATATGATACATATGTGTGGATTTCCTCTGTTCCGTTCGGGTAAATATACCCGGTCGCATAGCCCAGACCGTCATCAACACCCCAGCGCGCCTCGGTTTCATTTGCACCCAAGCGTCTGCCGCAATTGAGAGTGGTGACGTTATCCAGCTCAGAATATGAATCATTACAGAGGAAGCCGCCCTTGACCCCGTAGCCGTAGTATTCATACCATTCATTTGTCTTTTCTGTTACCGGGCGTTCATGCTCACAAGCAGAGCCGTCGGCATGGAAAAGCATTTCATGGTGCCTGTCAAGCGCTCTCTGCCTGTCAAATACTCCGTTTTTAAGACCAAGCTCGTAGAATTTACCGAAGTCGTTTGTCGGGAATCTTCGCTTACAGTCGGGGCACTGCACCTTCCACGGATACGAAATTGCATCGACTATCCACGGATAATCCGCATAATCGGTATACAGATTCTTTCCGCAGAAGCGACACCAGATACGTTCCGGGTCGGATCTGTATCCTACCGTAACGCTTCGCGGAACCCCTTCGGTCGGTATGAGATTGTACAGCGTATCGACAATTCCGACATATCTGTCAGCTTTTTCTATTGCCGTTTTCTTCATATCGCTTGCCCACGAGTATTTTGCAATATTGTCACGGGCATTCTTTACCATATCATCGGTATAGTATGTACGGGTTACCTTTCCTCCACGGACAGACACCGTTGCACAAGCCTTTACGGGCTCACCGCTCTGCGGCGTAACTGTAACCGTAATCTCGCTTTGTCCTACGGATACCGGTATAACATGACCGTTATTGTCCACGGTTGCAACTGACTCGTCAGAGCTTTCCCATACCTTTCCGAAGCTGCTTATATCGACTGTATTATCAAACCTTGTAAAGCCCTCAACGAAAAGATCTATTCCGTCAGACCCAAGACTCATAACCAAATACGGCGAGGTTATTTCTGCCCTCGTTATGGTGCCGTCGTCAACCTCATTGCTGTTTTCCGTTACCTTTACGGGGATTTCCTTTGTTATGCTTCCGCCTTCGGAGGCAGCGGTTATGTATACCGTAGTTTCTCCTGTACCCTGTGCAGTTATTACCCCGTCATCCGACACAGAAGCGATTGTATCATTATCACTTCTGTAAGTAACTGTTATAAACGGGTCTGCTTCTCCGTCATACTTTTTCTGCCATTCATAAGTATATCCGTCACTCAATACAAGCTCTGCCCGAGGCTCTGCCGTGCTTTGCGGTGCAAGTACATATGAATCCTTCTCCGTAACAATTTTTTCCGGCGACGGGAATGCCTTGACAGCCTTAAAGCGAAGCTCTTTAATTATCTGATATCCGCCAAGCGGTCCCTTTTTCGTCGTGCGGAAGATGAACTCATGCTTATCTGCAGTGAGGTGTACGGTACGCAACACCTTCGGCTCTGCGTTTGCATTTCTTCCGTCGTAGTAATCATAATTACCGATGTAGATACCGTCAACATAGATATCGCCGTACTCTGCGTTATATGTTTCATATGAGCCGGTAAGTATTATGCTGTATATGCCCTCATACGGTATGTCCACGTTTATGACGAAATCCTGATCCTTATCGGTTGTAGTTGCGGTAAGTCCCATAGTGCTGAAATATGACTTTGCAACATTTGAAAAGGACTTTTTAAGATCAATTTCCCATTTATCTTCCGATATTTTTACATCAGCAGGCTTTTCGCTTGATGCCGTTCTGAAATCAATAAGGAAATCGCGAAGGTCGGTTTCTCCAACGGTCACGGTAATCGGGTCGGTTTCTGCAGTGCCGCCGTTGAGCGAAACAATCGCATAAATTTCCGCAACTGCGCCCTCGGTCTGACCAAACACATATCCGTCGTCCGTAACAACCACTCCGCCTATCGGGTTGCTCTGTACCGTCCATTTAACCTCAGCGGCAGATATATCTGCAGGATATCCGTCCTCTGTAAGTCCTTTAAGTATCAGCTTTTCATCTCTGAGGTATCCTACGGTCGAAGGTCCCGAAAGAGTTGCCGAGGCTATTTTACTCTCATCCGTAACTGTCAGGTCGGCAATCGCCTGAGCGCCTGAGCCGTCAAGCATGAAGCTTACCTGAATCTTTGCCTTTCCTGCGCCGAGTGCCGTGACCTTGCCTGTGCTGTCAACCGAGGCTATAGCAGGGGTCAGGGATTTATAGCTTATTATTCCGTCCGTCATATCCGCAGGTTTGCCGTCAGAAAGATAGCCTGTGGGAATAATTTGCGTGCTTCCGCCTGCCGGAACAGTCTTTTCCCTCGCCTGTGCCTCTGCATAAAGAAGCTTTATCGGAAAGCCTGCGGCAGTTACCTCACATTTGCCCGAATGAGTTACTTCACCGATTGTCACCGTCGAAGTCACTTCTGTCGATGCATTTTTACCGCCAAGCGTAGCGGTCGTATCTATATGGTACATTCCGCTGCCGATAGCAGACTGCTTCAGAGCAGTATTTTTAAATGCACCTATAACATGCTCGTCGCCCGTTTCGATAACGGCACTTTTTGTCTCCCAGCCGTCTCCGAGCGAGATGTAGTGACCAAGTGTGGTATACGGCTTTGAGCGCACGGTAACCGAGCTTCCCCCATTTGTCGTTTCGCCGATAATTTCAACGTCAACACCGGCATATCCGACCTCACGCAGGCAGAAGTCATCAAACATGACCATTCCGTCATAGCCTGCCTTAGTGCGGTCATCAACGTCAGGTCTGAAAGCAATTCTCGGTGCGAGATAAATGGTATCGTAAGGTGCGTCACTCGGAGCCGCAAGCGGCACTGTTACCTCACACCATTCGCTGTATTTATCACGCCAGCCGATAACCTTTGACAAATCCATACTGCGTCCTGCATTGTATGCAATTGAATCGGTTGCGGTTCCGGTGGGGTTATTGTATGCATACACGTCAAAGTACATCAGCAAATCCTTTGCATCCGGCGCATTTACATAATCTGCCTTCATTTTAAAGGAAAGCTGATAAAGATATCCGGGCTTTACCGCTATACGGCTTCCGTCATTCTTTATGCTGACCGGGTCCGGTATTCCGTTTGCCGCAACCCGACCGTCAAACATAAAGGCAAGAGCACGGTTTCCGCTCTCCTCGGTAACTATTCCGGTACGCTGAAACTTTGGTGTTTCCAAAGCCGTGTCCTCACGCTTGCTGTCCCAAAGCCAAGCCTCCGAGTCAAAGCCGGGGTTTGAGTTTTCCATAAGATTTTTTCCGGCAAGCTCGACATTCAGCTTATATGTCTTTTCCGCATATCCGCCGTCGTACTCAACCTTTACGGTTATATCCGAAACACCTGTTTTGAGCGCCGAAATAACACCGTCATCTACCGTCGCAACAGACTCATCTGAGGATTTGTATGTAACGGTAAGCTTGCTTTCATCAATTTCATCAATTATCATACCCGAAGCATCCAGAAGTCTGATGTCAAGCTTCTTTTTCGTGAATACGGGTATCGGGTCGGACTCGTACTCTATCCCCGGGATGCCAAGCTCTAACTTTTCAAGCTTTCCGGGCTTTGCGGAAAGACGGATTCCGTTGAGATACATTTCCTGGCTTTTTCCGTCATCATTGAGCGTGGTTGTGTTAAGCTCACTCGATTTTGCATCGCAGTAGAATATTATAAAATAATCTCCTGCCTTGTCTGCCGTCACTTCACCAAGCTTTATGTATCCGCTCTCTCCCTGCTTTGCAAAGCTGTGATAGCCTATCGGCTCACTGTTTTTTACAATGTTGTATATTCCGTTCTTGTTTGTAACCGTGCCGTCATCATAGGCAAAGTATACTGCCGGAACAACACCGTGTGCCACATTTGCAGAATCTATGTAAAGTCTGTATGTCCCCTTGTTCGAAACATATGTACGGAGAGCAAGGAAGTTTCCCTTCTCGGTATTTCCGTTGTAAGTGCGGTCCCAGTTTATATACAGATTATCTGTCGTTTTCTGAATACGCACTCCGCCCGGACTGGTTTCAAACGCCATATCCCACGGAGCAGTTACTGCTGAATCCATAACATTCCACGCCTCAACCTCCTGCTCGTCTTTGTCTATGCTCGCAGTTGCATTGCGGTGCATCAGGGCGTAGTTCATAATAAGACGGTTGTTTTTTATCTCACGGGAATATGTTCCGTAATAATACTTATCATATACAGTACTGGTGGGCAGCTTGTCTCCCGAAAGTGCCTTCCATCCTGTTCTGTATTCAAGCTCGACACCTGCGTTACCGTTGTCCTGCGGAATAACCTCAACGGATATTTTCTGCGTTACTTCTCCTACAGCTGCCGTAATTACCGCAGTGCCTTTTCCGACACCCGTTACAACACCCGTTGCGGAGTTGACGGTTGCAATGTTATCGTCCGAGCTTGTATACGTAATTCCCGAGGTTATCTCGA
This sequence comes from Oscillospiraceae bacterium, assembly GCA_017408185.1. Next base: position 7,664 of record JAFQVE010000601.1, read on the forward strand.
CCTTTCCGCTCTGTGAGTAGCTTCCGATTGCCGTAATCTCTGTCGATTTGCCAACCTCTATGAGCTTTTCACCTATGGAAAGCTCTATGCCACGGAGAACATCGCTGAAATCTCCCTCATCGTACGGTGAGAGCTTTATTCCGCGAAGCTCCATATCCTGATATGCCAATCCGTTTGCTGTGCTGAGCTCAAGAGCCTTGGCATCAGGATAAAGCACAACGAAATAATCACCTGCCGTCGCAACGTCAACGGCGGCGACCGGTATATATCCGCTCGTTTTTAATGTGTCACCGAAGTTTGTATATCCAATCGGCTGCTTCTGACTAAAAAGTGCATACCCTGTACTCTTATCCGCTATAACCTCTCCGTTGTCCTTAAAGAAATATACTGCCGGAGCGGCATAATTTGCCTTGCGGTTGCCGTCAATGGAAAGTGTATACTTTCCTGTTGAGGGAACGTTAAGGCGAAGCATAAGAAAATTACCGCTCGACTTTCCGTAGTTTGCAACCGCAAAATTCTGATAAATGGCATTATGGTTTCTCGTTATGCACAATGTTGAGGCATAGTCCGTAACCCATTCCCAATCATCCGTCTTACTCTTGTCTACTATTTCAAACGGCGTTGCATACGGGTTTCCGTTCCGGTCTACGGAAACCGTGGCGTTGTATCCCATAAGCTGCTGATTATAGATAGCATCGCCATATGCACGTGCACGCAGACCCTCAATCGTCCACCAGGTCTTCCCTGCCGGGGCACTTGAATATTTGCACATATTGTCCGTTTTGAACACGTCAAACGTTGTACGGTATTCGTGCGTTTCCGTCGCAGGCGTAAGCTCTGCACCCAACGCCGCAAACGGGCAGACAGACAGTGCCATCACAAGTGCCGTTACGAGTGCCGTGATTTGTTTCATTCTCATACAATCGCCCTCCTCTTAAAGGCTGTCGGTTAAAAATAGGGGAGAAGCTTATCAAAAGACTCTCCCCTGTTGCTGTTTTTATTATCTCTTATTGGGCATCCACCGAATCAGAGTAGTAGATATTGCCTGACGCATCTATAACATATGCTTTTGCACTGCTGTTTTTAATGTCGTTATAGAGCGTAAACTGACTTCCGTCCGTTGACATTGAGTATCTGTTTCCGGCAATTTCAATGCCCTTTTCCTTAGCTGCGCCAAAACCGATAAACTCTGCCATGAGCTGGTTTCCGCCTATGCCCTTGAGAAGAGCCTTTCTGAAGCTGTTCTTTATGGCTGCGGTCGGTTCATACTTTTTATATACTGCAACAAGGTCACAGGTCTCATATGCAAAAAACTCATACGTTTTATCAAAGCTTACGATTTCTCCGTCCTTCATCCAGTAGTTGAAGGTGTTGTAGCCGTTGCCGTCATAGCGTGCATATGCCGTTGCGGTTACCTTTTTGCCGTATGCGACGTCTTTAATTTTATCAAACTCAACAGCCTCGGCATTTCCGTTCTGCTGCTTCAATGTAATTGTATACTTATCAGCCGGCGTTTCGGGGTAGTATGCAACATAGATGCCGTTGCCGCAGTCCTCCCACCTCTCAGCCTGACCGAAGCCCTGCATTGTCGGAAGCTCCGGAAGCTCTTCGCCGTTCATGGTAAGGTCAAGAAGCTGACGGTTTGCGTTATAGAACTTCGGTGTTATATCACCGCTTGCGGAATATACTGCAATCAGCATGTTGTTGCCTATTGTCGGCTTGAACGTATATTCTTCGTCAGCGGAAACGAACTTGTTCTTTTCATTTATATTTGCCGCCTTTGCCCAGTAGAGGAACTTACCGCCTCCATATTCCGGTGCGGCAGTAAGCGTAGCCGTGCCGTCTGCGTTAAGCGAAACGTCTGCGTTTACAACCTTGGCTGTGCCGTTGATAACTGCCGCAAGCTGCTGTACCGTTACGCTTGTGCCTGCGGTTCCTGAGCTTTCTGTCGGATTACCCGTAACCGATGTAATTTCAGCCTTTTCTACCGCCGCCTGCTGTGCTGCTGTGTCAACAACCGGTGTAAGCTTTATGCCCGAGAGATAGAAAAGCTCATTTTTAGCAGTTCCGGTATATGCATCAGCCATATGGAAAACTATAAAATACTCTCCCGGCTCACTTGCCGTAACGGTTCCGATATCGGTATAGGTTGCAGCAGTAACACCCTCCTGTGTCTTACAGCTCCACTTTCCTACTGTTGTAAAGTCCTTAAAAATTGTATTAAACTCACCTATCCATGCCATGCCGGAAATTTCCTGTGCCGGAGCTTTTCCGAAGCTTACGGTAGGCTCTGCTCCGTTTTCCGCTTTATATCCGCATGCAGACATTTTATACGTGCCTCCAAACGGAACATTTACGCGGAGTGTAACCTGGCTTCTTGTCTGTGCATAAGGATCCCCGTAACGAACAGTCGCAAAATCTGCCATTATACCTGAGCCCTTCGTCATATTCCAGCTGTTTGAACCGTAAACAATTTTAATATTTTTGCCATGTGCCTCACTGTACACTTCCGGCACATTCGGATACTCAACAGAATATGCATCGGTTGCATTAAGGTTCATAATGTCATACGGATCGCATGCCGCACCTGTTGAATCGAGAGCAAAGGTTTTCTTCCAATCTGCAAGGTCGAGATTGTCAAGAACTGCATCACTTCGTTTGCCCTGAGCCGTGTATGATGCCGGTACCGCCGGAAGCTTTGACATATTCAGAGCGGCAACGGTCGTTATGTAGTTGAGCTCCTCGGCTGTTGTTACCTCATTGAGTACAAAGCTTTTAAGGCGGAAGCCTGCATAGTTTGCATAGCTGTCATTTCTTCCGTCAAGCCAGTTCGGATCTGTTTCGTTGGGTATAATAATAAGGAAGTAGTTTGTGTTTGCCTTGAGTGTTTTTCTCTCAAAGTATACCGGTACCGGGTCTGTTCCCGTACCGTATGCATCAAAGCTTCCGATACGGTCGTTTGAGCTTATCGATGCTTTAACAAGGTCATGGAGCTTCTCGCCCGTGGCATCCTCAGCGGAATAATACCAGTCGTCTGCGTTTTCGGGCTTTTCAATAAGATAAACCTCTGCCTCAACGCCCATTGTAAGCGGAACGTATGTAAGACTCGGTGTGTATGTGCCTGCTTTTCCTGCCTCAAGCTCAAGAACAAGGATTGAGGTCATGCCGTCTGCCGGTGCGCTGTCGTTTGAAAAGACCGGGCGCATTCCCTTATGCAGCCAGTTCCATGTAAGGTCAATATTGTTGTGCGTGTTTAAGCTGTTGTGGCTCTTACGGTGTACAAAGCCCCAGCGGCTCGGTGAATCGGCTGTGTTTGTAGCCTCTATCGTGTGCTTACCGCTCGTCAATTCTCTGTCCGCACCGACAGAGTCGTTGATGTTATGTGCCGAGCTGTTGAACACATATGTATAGCTTGTGCCCGGATGCAGGTCGGCATCCCCCTGAAAAGCAAATGCAGTCGGCAAAACCGAGACTGTCAAAGCAAGTGCAAGGATGATTGAAATAAATTTTTTCATGTTTTCTCCTCCAAAACTTTATAATAAGCGTTTTCCAACGCAGGTCTACTTGATTTTGTCTATCACAGCTTTTGCGGCGGCTTCGTAGATTTCAAGCCATTCATCACCGAGCATACACTCAATGGTTTCATAACCGCCGTTGTTGTATATCTCCTTCGGTGCACCGTAATGCATATATCCGTTTGAATATCCCAGAACAAACGTTTTTTCATACGGTGATAGCGCCCTTATCCTGCGCCCCGTCTCAGACAGCGGCTCAACCGGAGTGGTAATCAGAACTGCATCTCCGAGTCTTATACCGACAACCTCACCGTCAACATCCGCATTGCCAAAGGATGCGTTGTAATCCTCATGCCATTTTAAGGTTTCGAGCGTTGTTGCCAGCTTTGAGAGCTTTTCCATCGTGAGTATATTGCTTAAATACTTTTCAATATTGATACGATTTATCTTATCCTGGTCACGAAGATGGCTCTTTCCCTCCGCATCCTCTTTTATGTACTCATAAGCATGACCGAGCGGATAGTCCGGACTTGTCAGATATTTCATGTAAAGCGGCAGAAAGCTCTTGAAGTCAAGCGGACAGTTGCCGAGATCTTCAAAAAGAGCCTCTCTTTCGGCGAGAACCTTCTCACGCACTGCCGGAATATCCTTTCTTCTCGGCAGACTGAAGCGCTTTATGTATGATTTAATTTCAACCGTTTCCGTCTTTATCTCACGCATTGTATCGAGCACCGAAAGCCCAAGACGCTCTCCCCACACTTCGCAGTTCTTGGGCTTATCGTAGCTCTTATAGTCTATCTCTGTCACATCACCGCCGCAGCTCTGGAACATCATTGCCATAGCGCCCGTGTGCTTCTCTACAAGAGCTTCGGCTATTCCCGGGTAGTTTCCCGTAGGAAGATTGTTGGCATATCCCAAAAGCGGATGGCATCCGAATGTAAACATCACGCAAAGCGGACTTTTGTCCTCTCTGTCGAAACGGATAACGCCTACGGAATCATCGGCGTATGCTATCTCTTTAATTTCATCGTCAGGCGGACAAGGATGTGCCTGTCTTATTGACCACGAGCTTCCGTCCTTTAATATCAGCGTTCTGTTTATAATAAAATCAGAATTTCTTCCCGTATCCGAGCCAACCGTTACAGGAACCATCTCGGCGGAGGCAGTTTTTATCCCCTCCACCACCTTATTCAGGACTGTTTCTTCATCCATTATCATCGGCAAAAAAGTGTGCGTATGCGTAACTCCGCATACAAATGTGTTTACCCCAAGCTTTACGGCTTCTTCCTTTACCTTACCGAAAAAACCGTCTGACAGCTCACTTATGCCGCCGCCCATGCTGACATAGTCGAGAGACACAAATGCATATCGCTCTCCTTCGCTCTCAAGAACCAGTGTTTTTGCATACAGCGGGTCATTTATCTTCTTTTTATCGGTGCTTATCTCAACTCGTGAAACACCGGCTAATATTTTTTCACTCATTATGTTATAACCTCTTTTGATACTATCGGACACTTATTACATTTTTATGATACCTTGTTTTTTTCTTTTTGTATTTAGAAAATATTCGCCATTGTTCTCAACGAATAGCACAAAATGCGCCTGTGTTGTTGAATTTTGTGCTATTCCAATATATACTAAAAACTGAGGTGATGGGCTTGGATATACATGTTTTTTGGGTTGATGATCTTGTCGCAATGCCGGTTAATTCGCATACACACGATTTCTATCAGCTTACCTACTGTAAAAAAAGCGGCGGCAAAATCCTCATCGGTGATACAAACTATGAGGCTCGTGAAGGCTTTGTTTATTTTGCTCCGCCGTTCACCGCCCATGCTATCGAAAATAACGACAGCATGCACATCCTCGAGGTTAAGTTTCTCGCCGGTGATGACATAAGCAATCAACTGATTCACCTTCCGCCGGTATTCAGTATTAACAATATGTCTTTTGCAAAAGAGCTCCTTTTCACCTGCGTGAAAGAAGGTATGAAAAATGATATTTATTATCAGGAATCCGTAAACTATACCCTGCGCCTTTTCCTCATAGCAATGCTCAGATCCTTCACCAAGCCCTTATCGAGAAAAACGACAAGAAAAACCGTTTTTAAAATCCCCGAGCATATCAGGGAAAGCAACGATATTATGATACTTAATCTGAAATATTATATGGAAGACCATCTGAGCGAAAATATATCTCTTGACGAATTGGCGGAAAGTGTCCACTTCAACAAAAGCTATTTTGTCAAGCGGTTCAAGATTCTTTTCGGCGAGCCGCCCATGAAATATCTCAACAATCTGCGGATAGAGCGTTCAAAACAGCTTTTAAAGCAAACCGAGCTTCCGATTGCCGTAATTGCCGCAAAAACAGGTTTCCCCAGCCCTCATTATTTCAGCAGATTATTCAGAGCACACGAAGGAATCTCCCCAAAAGAATTCAGGTGTTCCGCTTTTAAGTAAAAAACAATATCATTTTAACTGCACTCCCCACTATTTTCCTTACATAAAAATCCCTCGGATGTAAACAATAGTTTTATAACATCAAAACAAAAAAGGGGATTTATATAATTATGAAAGCAACAGGAATTGTAAGAAGAATAGACGACCTCGGTCGTGTTGTTATTCCAAAAGAAATCAGAAGAACTATGCGCATCCGCGAGGGCGACCCGCTGGAGATTTACACCGACAAGGACGGTGAGGTTATCTTCAA
>JAFQVE010000602.1 GCA_017408185.1 Oscillospiraceae bacterium
TGTTACGCCTTCCTGAACTTCAACATCAAAGGCGCTTTCTTTATTCTTTAAATACTTTGCGACAAAACGAGTAAGGTTGTTATATACAGTTTCATTCCAACCGTCAAAATTATATCCAAGCATTGTCGGTTTGGATGAAGGAGCTTCTGTTCCTAAAAATTCTCCGTTAAAGTTATAATATGCTTCTTTCGGAGCTTCTTCATATACCGCTGTGAGCATAGTATGAGTCATTGCCTTGAAGCTATATTCGCTGTCTGCCCATACGAAGCGCCCGGTATCCTTGCTTCCGCGGAACCAACCGACAAAAAGATATCCGTCTTTTTCCGGTGCAGTTACGGTAACGTCTGCACCGCGATTTTCAGAGAGAGCAGTGTTAATAGCCTTTTCTTCTCCGTTAACGGTGACGGTTACTTTATCACCCCCGCTTGCAGTTACATAAAGAGTTACATTCGGTACTTTCGGTGCTTCGGGAGCCGGAACTGTGATTGTCTTTGTGATTGTGTTGTAGCCGGAAACTGCAGAAGTTGTTGTTGCGGTAATAGTTGCCTCTCCTGCTTTCCTTGCAGTTATAGTATTTCCGACAAGTTCAACAGCGTCGCCTTGGACGGAATATGTGAAATCAGAAATTGCAGCACTCGTTGATGAGAGGTAACCCGTTGCAGAAACTGTAGCGCTCTCATCGATTACAAGGGTATCGGGAGCTTCAATCTCTCCGCCCATGATTGCATTGCCACTTCCTGCCGTGAGAGTAAGGCTATAGATAACCAACCAGCTGTCGCTGCTAATCGGCACATAAAATGTAAGTGTATATGTTCCTGCTTTAAGCTGATACGATCCATAATCAAAACTATTAGCTTCCTCTCGGCTGGCAGCATAAGTGATGTCTACAGAACTGGCTTCTTTTACCGCTGTACCTGCACTGTCTTTAACAGTTACCTCTAAACCTTGTGTAGTATTCTTGGCACCATTCCAACGTGCATTTACAACAGCGTTGTATATACCGTCTGCCGGAACGTTGATCTGAAATTCCACCGCACCTTCTTTTATCGCGATTGTATCATTCAAACTTCTGTAATTGCTATAAGTAAAAGGAACAAACTTATTTACTTTCCAAAAAGCTCCTTCTGTAGCTGTATCTGTTTTGTCGGTATAGCTCGATAAATTATTGGTCGAATGACTTAACCCATTAAAAGGGCCTACGAAATCATACTTTACCGTTACTGCGTTCGGATCAAGGTATACACCTGTACCAACCTTGACGGTTGCAGTTTTTGTTACGTAATAGTCGCTGTTTTCTGCAGAAACCGTTGCTGTGATTGTCGCAGTTCCATCTGCAACACCGCTGATATTACCGTTTGTGTCTACTTTTGCAATTTTGTCGTTGCTTGAAGAATATGAAACAGAAACACCTTCTGCCGCTGTAGTATCAGAAAGAACTGTAGCCGGAATAACAGACATAGTTGTAGTTTCGTTCTGTGCTGCGATTTCCGCTGCAGGAGCAGTATATTCCTTTATAAATGGTGTGACCTTTGCATCTTCTCCTGCCGTGAGAGTAAGGCTGTAGATAAGCAACCAATAACTCTTGGCAGTCGGGACATTAAACGTAAGCGTATAGGTCCCTGCCTTAAGATCATATGCACCGTAGGAATAATTTCCCGCACTTGCCTTGTCTGCAGCGTAAGCGACTGTTTGCGTTACTGCTTCTTTAACCGCAGTGCCGGTGCCGTCTTTAATTGTGACCTCTAAATCATTGCTACCGCCCTTTGTATTCCAACGCGCATTCACAACAGCGTTATATATACCGTCTGTCGGAACGTTGATTTCAAAATCGACCGCATATTGTTTTATAGTGATTGTCGATTCCAAACCTCTGTAATTAGACACAACATTTGTACTGAACCCCTTCACCTTCCAAAAAGATTCAAACGGATCGGTTATTCCAACAAATTTTGTCATAGGGTTGGCTGTACTATTTGTCATTCCGGAAAAAGGCCCCGTGAAGTCATACACAATCTTCATATTGTCCGTTGCATCAATTGTACCTGCGGCAGACACTGCCGGGATAAAGGTTGCGATCATCGCAATCGCAAGGATAAGTGATAATAATCTTTTCATTGTTCTCGTTCTCCTTTTTTCATTTATTGCATAGTATAAAAATCTATATAAAAATCGCGGATGCGATTATGTTTTTGCGCATAGGGTTATATATACATGGTCTTTAATTCAA
>JAFQVE010000603.1 GCA_017408185.1 Oscillospiraceae bacterium
GACGGCAACATCTTCTATGGCTGGACGAAGACTGTAAATGGCGGCGAGGCACAGCTTGTAAGTGCAGAGCCGACTTACACCTTCCGCGCTTGGGAAGCTTGCACCGTAACACCTGTCTACAAGAAAACTACTGCAATACTGTTTGATGGCGCAAAGAGAAAAATTCTTCTCGGCACATTCACCCTCGGCGGCGAAGAAGCAGTTATGGCAGAGTACATCGGCTTTGATGGTGCCTCTGAAAAGGGCATTATCCTCGGAACTCAGGAAATTGCAATGACCTCGGATAACAACCAGTTTACCGTTGTTAATACAGAAGAAGCAACCGATATCAGCGGTTATGCAATTCTTGACGGCTTTAAATACGTCTTTGATAAATAACCCCCACGCAAACAAAACCCACGGACTGAATTTCAGTCCGTGGGTAAAAGTGTAAATATAAGAAAAACGGGTTTTAAGCCCAGTGATCATTCTGCCATGCGTTAAGGTCTCTCATCTGCTCCGTATGTTCTTGCAGAATATTTCTGTATGTTTCCGCGTACTCCTTAAACCTTGCGCGAAGCTGCAGGGGAGTCATTCCCGAAAAATCCGTGCATACGGAAATGAGGTGTCCGCTGTTTGAAAATCCGCAGACGTCGGCGATTTCGCTTATCGGCATATCTGTGAACTTTATATGGCTCATTGCCTTACGTGTGCGGAGATTGATAAGAAACTCCGTGTACGTCTGACCGACTGTGGTTTTAAATTTTTCCGTAAAAGACCGGCGGGACATTATTGCAGAATTTCGTGCGTCCTCAATTGTAATGGGTGAGTGAAAATTCTCTATTGAGAAATAAACGGAATCGTTTATGTACTTTGATCTCACGCAGGAATCAGAAATATCCTTGCTCGATAGAATTGAGCTCTGCTTTTTTATAAACAGCTCAAAAAAGCTGTACAAGTCTGCAAATATCTTGGAAAAGCGGCTTTCCATATTATCTCGGCCTATCGTTGCGATTATTTTAAGGAAAAGCTCATCCGCGCGCTCTTTGTCTTTTCCGCAGACTGTGGAAAAGGGGGTGAGCAGAAATTTCTCAAAAGCCGCGCTTGAGTACGTAAGCGGGAAAAACGGCAGAAGATTTTGCTCAAATGCATTGTTCGGGAAAAGAATGCTGTAAACCTCAACGTCATCGAGATTTGTTCCGGATGAATCAATCGAGTGCGGAGAGAATGGAGCAATCACTGCAAGTGAGCCCGGAGTTTGAAGAACGCGCTCGCCGCGGATTGTGTGATAATACGAGCCGCGAACGGTATACCATATCTGCGGATGGCAGTGCCAGTGAGTTACGGAAATCCGGTGGTCCACGATTTTACCGAAACGCAAGGGCGCAGTTTCGCGAAAAAATCTGTTTACATACAAATCCGGAACAATTTGTTCCGTAAACGGCTGTAAAACCTGCATACCGCTCATTCTCCTTTCTTCGATCTTACGCTTTTATAATATCACAAATTTTTCTTGATTTCAAGTATGAATGTGGGCAAAAATTTGTATGCAAAAATTACCGCGTATTTTGCCCGATGTTGTAATCCAAAAGCATTGAACTCACTTTTTTCTTTTGTTATAATTATATTACAGAGATTTTGCAACGGGGTACCCCGTTGGTATTGTGTGGTACACAATACCAAACAACTCTAACGGTATACGCTCCAAAAGCCTCCCTTGCCTAAAGGGAGGGGGACAGATTATAATGTGAAGTGCAACACTTGTAAAAATAAATAGACAATATACAAACCAAAGTGTAAAATGTAAATAACCACAAATACATTACATGGAGGTGTGCATATTGTCATACACACATTTTACACTAGATGAAAGAA
>JAFQVE010000604.1 GCA_017408185.1 Oscillospiraceae bacterium
AAGAAGCAAGAAGACCGGAAGCAATACAAGCTATGAATTCTGGGACGGAGATAACATTATCGCAGATACCGTCAGCGGATATACCATAGCAAATAACTACATCCGTGGCTTGCGCCTTGCGGAGATAAGCAACAGCACGGCAACACGGCAGTATGCATTCAACGCACACGGCGATGTAACGGGGCTTGTTGACACAACAACCGGAGCGGTAACGGATTATACCTACGACGCATACGGAAATGAAGACAACGCATCAGCGACGGACACAAACCCGTTCCGTTACAGCGGAGAATACTACGATGCGGAAACCGGCTTCATCTACCTACGCGCCCGTTACTACGACCCGTCCATCGGTAGATTTACGGCGGAAGATACGCACTGGACATCCGAAAATATGGTATTCGGAGACAGAGAGTATCAGCCAAACGAAATCAAGATTCCGTCAATTGAAGCGATAAGGCAAAGTATAAATTTAAATATTTACGCATTAAATAATCCTGTAAAATATTCCGATGTAACTGGAGAATCGGCACAAGCAGTACTCCGAAACAGTTGGATTCTAGGAGGTGGTTTTGCAGGAGTAGACGGAATGCTTCCATACGGCGATATTATAGGAGGGATTATAGGACTTGGGGGCACAATCGTTGCTGGTGGTGTTTGGGTATATGATTCGGTGGTAGCTCATTATACCGAGGCAAGGAGTGCAACCATTAATGCGACAATCGCTTCAATTAAAGAAAAGGATTCAAGTGATGTAGTTATATATAGAAGCGGTAGTGGGAATGCTACGAATTTAACTCCTCGTGAAGTTGATATTACAGGGCTTTCTTATTCTACTGTAATGCCGACATCTGGATCATTTACAGTAACTTCTATAAACACAATTAATGCAACTGGTGTTTTGAAAGCTGTGCAGGATGGTTCTAAACATGTTTCGGTTTCCACTGTAAATCCTTCAAAAATGAAAGAATGGATAAAGTCGCGTCCTACAGCTTTGTTACAACCACATGAATATACGAAACTACTTCAAAACATATCAACAAAGATAAAGTAGTAAAAGGAGAATGAAATGACGCCTGAAAAAATAAAAAGCTATGTTGAAATGCTTAATTGGGAAAATCCGCAGGAAGAGCAGGATGAAGCCATTTGTATATTATCCCAAATAGATGAAAGGAATTTTGGACTTATTTTGGACAAGAGTAAAAAATCAACTTGGGAAAATGCAGTCAAGGTAATAAAACGAATTGGTTTTCCTCAAAATGAGTCATTGCTTCCGGGATTGCTGTGGTTGTTGCAGGATGTGAACTGGCCCGGTGCAACTGAGGCTATAGAAATATTAGCGGAGATAGATAAAAAGACTGTAGTACCCTTGATAGAACAAGCTATTCACTCAGCTAATTTGAATGAGGATTTTATGTGGTTGGGTGGCTTGAGCCTTTTAGTAAGTAAATCAGGATACCTCGCAGAAGATTTTGATGATTCTTGTATTTTTGAAATTTTAAAAAAGGCAGATTTTTAATCAATTTTATTCGGAGATATCCGACACAAGGTGAGACAGACACAAGGGGACGGTTCTGCTGTGTTAACGAATCCGGTGAGGCGGCGGGCTTCCGCCGCCTCACAATCTAAGAAATGAGGTGGAAATTCCATTGAGCTACACCAATACCTACATCCGAGGTTTACGGCTTGCGGAGATTGACGACGGTACGGCAACACGGCAGTATACGTTCAACGCACACGGCGATGTAACGGGGCTTGTTGATACAACAACCGGAGCGGTAACGGATTACACCTACGACGCATACGGTAATGAAGACAACGCAAGCGCGACCGATACAAACCCGTTCCGCTACAGCGGAGAATACTACGATGCGGAAACCGGCTTCATCTACCTCCGCGCCCGTTACTACGACCCGTCTATCGGCAGATTCACCGCGGAAGACCCCATCCGCGACGGGACCAACTGGTATGTGTATTGCTATAACAATCCTGTGAAGTATGTGGATCCGTGGGGGTTAGCACCAGGTGATTATTTTAAAACTCGTAATGAAGCAGCTGCTGATTTTGGGTTTTATACTGCCATGACATCGTTTAAACTGGGAGAAGAACTTGCTTCTGCAATTTACAAAACTAACGAAAACGGAGAGATATATTACTACTATGACGAACCGCGTAATGATCTAAAAACTCATAGCGAACGTGAAATTACCTTCTACATTCATTGGAGTGAAACTCCTATATCGTTGATTCATACTCACGGAATATACGACAGTGTTACAAGTAATACAAAGGATTTCTTTTCGACTCCCGATAATGTATTGTCAGGAAATCCCGACATTTCAGACATTGCACAGTCGAATGAATTGAGATTAGATTATTATTTAGTGTCCCCTGTTGGTAATTTGCGGTTATACACTAGTGGGAGCAATAATCCGATGGGTCAATTAATACGTTCTGATTTACCTCGGGATCCGCGTTATGAAATCAATAATACCCTTTTAGGAAATTTGTTGAGATGGAACTTTCCTAAAGCAACTGATGATGATTTTGTGAATGCAAGGATTAACAATCCTGACAGTTGGTTGAACGCAATTAAGGATTTGGAGGAATTTAGATAGCAATGAAAAAGATCCTTCTTTTGATTTTGTTAATTTTATGTTTGACAACTGTGCTGAGTGCGGAGGAACTTATTTGTAAAGAGAATTTCCGAGAGGCAGAATACCAGATAAAAGTCGGCTCTCTTGACTTCACAAATAAATTGCCTATTTTTAACAATAATGGTAATACATATGTTTCGTTAAGAGATGTGTGCTCGGCGCTGGGAATACCCGTATACTGGGATAATGAAAATCGTATAGCGGTCATAGACAGATTCAACTCAGAAATTCGGGCAGACGGGGATGCGGAAAGAACGGAACGAGGCATTGTTCCTGATGCAGAAACTGCATATACATATGGAAAAATGCTCCTTGAGAGTTACGCAGGAAGAAAATATGAATACGAAACCGAGAAGATTCGCTTTTATCTTGATGTTGATTATTCGGAAGCGTACAATGCTTGGTATGTTGCACAGTATTATGAATGTAAGGGGGATTGGGGAATTGGCACTAATGCTGCGCCTGCGGGCATTTTGCTGAACAAAAATACAGGAGAGGTTGTTTCCATCAACACACGTTCTGTAGTGGAAGAAATGGAAGGTATAACACCGCCGTCTCTCGATGGGAATTAAGTTTATTTAACTTAATTTGATAAACGTACGCATAAGAATGTAGGACGTTGAATGTAGAGAATTGGACAACAAAACGTACATTTTTATCAAACTTAAAACTATTGAGGCGGCGAGATTCCGCTGCCTCAATGCGAATCGGTGAGTACGCCTACATTATGTATAGGTGATGTTTATGAAATGCTTTAAGTGTATAATATTGGCAATATGTTTTCTGGTGTTGTGTTGTGCGATAGCTATTGCGTCAGATACAAGCGCTTTTGATACAATGAAAAACTTCAAGGCTGCAACGTATGATATAAAGCTTGAAAATGAGGTTATCAGCTTTAAGAAACCTGTCTTGGTTGAAGACGGAAATACATATGTTGCTTTGAGAGATATCTGCTGGGCGCTGGGATATTACGCCGATTGGGAACAACGCGATTGGGAGGTCAACATATTTCCGTATCGCTCAAAACAGATTGAAGTTTCCCCGACAACCAAACTGAAAGACGAAGGTGTTATTCCGGATGAGGAAACAGCCTTGGCGGTTGGTAAGGTTATATTGGAAAAATACGCTGAAAAAGAACTGGAATATGAGACGGATATTATGAAGTATCAATTGACAGCTTCGTATTTAGCCGATGAGGATGCTTGGCTGATAATTCAAACTGTTAAACCGAAAAATCCTTTGGGCGGAGGCGGAGAAGACATCAACCATCGTCCGCAAATAAAGCTCGACAAAATGACAGGAGAAGTGCTATATATCAACACATAAACACACACCACGCCATGCGGCATGAGCTGCATGGCGTGGTGTGTTAAGTTATAACTCCTACTCCGCGGTGAGGTGGAGTTTTTCGTTTTTGTGCATGCTGAGCGTAAGCTTGTTATCCGTTGCGGTGTGGGTGGTGCCTTTGTCATCGCGGAAACTTAGCGTTTTCTGAGTCTCGGGAAGCTCAAGTGTCACATCTCCGTCAAAATCTGCGGTGATGCATATGTCGCGAATTTCGTAATCTTCCCATTTTACATCAAGCTCATATCCGCCTCGTGCACGGAGTCCACGGAACGAGCCGTGATCCCATTTTTTCGGGAGAGCCGGAAGAAGGGAAATAAAGCCCTCGTGGCTCTGAATAAGCATCTCGCAGACACCTGCGACATATCCCATATTAGCATCAAGCTGGAACACCTGATTTGACTTCGTGTAATGATCCATAAGGTTCGGTGCTGTAGCGCGGGTGATATAATTTTCAACCATTTGGTAAGCGTCGTTGCCCTTGCGCAGACGTGCAAACTGGCATGTCAGCCACGCAAGGCTCCAGCCGACGCTTGTAGCACCTTGTCCGTGTGCGTCAGTCCCTCCCGAAAGTCTGCGTGAAAGCGTAACCTCAATTGCTTTGTAAAGCTCGGGTGTTTCACGCGTTATCGCATTGTCGGGAAAGAATGCAAACGTGTTTGAAAAATGTCTGTGACCTATTTCTGTTTCCTCGTAGTCTTCAATCCACTCGGCGAGCTGACCGTGACGCCCGACAAAAAGCTTGGGGAGCTTTTCGAGCGCAGCCACAGCATCCTTTGTGTCTGAATTCTCAATGCCGAGAATTTCGGAAGCTTTTATGTACATCCGCAGAAGTCCGCCGATGATGCTTGTGTCCATGGTAGAGCTCATTGCAAGGAAGCAGGCGTATTTCTCTCCGTTTTCATCTTCTGCCCAGTAGCGATTTTCAGGGCTTGAAGACGGAGCATAAACAAGCCGTCCCTTTTTGTCTTCAAACATCGTGTCGAGGAAGAAGAGTGAGCTTTCGCGTATCATCTCATACGCAGTATCGCGCAGAAATTCCTCATCACGGGTAAAGAGCCAGTGCTCCCAAAGGTGAAAACAAAGCCATGAAAGACCGTGCGGCCATATACCCCAGAGACCGTCGGCGGGGGATGTGAAGCCGTAAATGTCACTTAAATGATGCACAACGCTTCCGCGTGCGTTGTAGCCTGTTTTTGCCGTTTTCTTGCCGGACTCAAGCAAGAAGTTCTTCATATAATCAAACAGCTGCATATGGCAGTCGGAAAGGTTTGCAACCTCTGCCGGCCAATAATTCATCTGCAAATTGATATTTGTGTGATAGTCCGAACTCCACGGTGATACATCCTTGTCAACCCACATTCCCTGAAGGTTTGCCGGAAGTGTTCCCGGACGGCTTGAAGACGTGAGAAGATATCTTCCGAACTGCCATACCATCATAACAAGTCCGCCGTCGTTGGGGCGGTTGCAGGTAAGCGCATGTATGCGCAGCGGCATAGAAACATCTTCCATCTCGAGAGCTTCCGGAACCTTTATATCCGCGCGCGACATCACAGACAGAAAATCCTTTTCGTGGTGGAGACGCAATGCGTTGTAATCCGTGTTTGAAGGGAAGATAACCGCATCTTCAAAGCCTTGACCGTGGCGGAATTCCGTGGCGATGTTTACAAGAACGGTAAATTCATTCGTATCCGAAACGAAAAGACTTCCGTTTTTTGCGTTTACCGTGCCGTCTGTTATAACGCGGATTTTAACGCAGAACTTGTGGTTGCCGCAGATTGTGCGTGCAACAACGCAAAGCTCATTTCCGTCAGCTTTTTTGGAAAGCGTGTGCTCGCGGTCATAACCGATTTCCGCATCAAGGGCATCTCCGTCACTTGTGACGTGATAGACGATAACGTTGTCGGGGGATGATGAGAAGCATTCACGGACATAATGTGTTCCGCGATGCGTATATTCAACCTTTGCTATACCGCGCATAAGGTCGAGCTCATGACGGTAGTCACGGCAGTGGTCGTTTTCGTGGAGAGAAATTTTGAGCTGACCTGCCGTTTCATAAGAGCGGATTCTTGTGAAACAGTCAGAGAGGAGAGTGTTCGCAAGCTTGTCCGCTTCTGCGGGCTTTCCGTCACGGAAAAGCTGCTTTATAGTCTCAAGCTTTGCGGGCATTTCCGGATTTGCCTCACCTCCGTGTTGTGATGACCATATGGTTTCTTCGTTTAAAATCATAACTTCCTCGGAAACGCCGCACATGAGCGTACCGCCCATTCTGCCGTTTCCGACAGGAACGCTTTCAAGCCATTTCGATGCAGGAAAAGTATCAAATAATCTGTATTCGCGCATGTTTTTCACCTCTTAGAGTGTTTTTACTAATTGTATCATAAAAGCTTTCAAAGTCAATGCACAATTATGGATATTTCTTGACCTATTTTCACTTTGCGTGTCCTTTTTTTAAAAATCAGGCAACTTTTTGCAAAAGCTGCCGTATAGTGCAATATAAAGGAGGCGTTTATTATGGCTATAAAAATCTATATTGACCAGGGGCATAACCCGCAGGGAGTGAATGCTGGGGCGGAAGGCTTTGGACTTCGTGAGCAGGACATAACATATGATGTGGGAATATATCTTCGTGATATTCTGTCGCAGGATCCTCGCTTTGAAGCAAGGGTTTCACGTCCGGCAGAGGACACAACTCTCGGTACAACAAACGCGGAAAGCCTTGCGGCGCGGGTGAACGATGCAAACAGCTGGGGCGCAGATTATTTTCTCAGCATTCATGTGAATGCAAATACGAACCCTAATGTGAACGGAACTGAGATGTATATTTTTCGT
>JAFQVE010000605.1 GCA_017408185.1 Oscillospiraceae bacterium
GACGCTTCCGGACAGAGCAAATACGTCCGGATCAAGCGGCACCTATTTAGGTGGCGGAAAATACGGACAATGGGTGGCGTTTAAGCTAAAAGGAATTGCGAACGGTGCCTACAATGTGTCGATGAGCAAACCGGAAAACAATGCAAAGGGCTGCGTGTGGGGCTTGTATGTTCTTGATGGAGACCTTTACGGCACGGCAGATACGTCTGTGATAACTACGGCACTTGACGCAATGTCTGAGGGTGTACAGAAGATAGGCGAGGTTGATACATATGCAAGCTTAGAGAGCAACCTTGCGTTCGGCGTTGCTGATTTTAACGCAAATCGAGAAAAAGAGTATATTTTTCTTTTCCGGGCAGAGCGCGAAGGAATGGTAGATGAAGGCGAAACTAAGCCGTCGAATAATAGCACCAGATTTATCTCAATAATGGGAATCACCCTTGATGGTACTTATGTTGAAAGTGTTGACACTTCTCTTACCTACGACAAAATCGGAGTAGATGAAGAGATAGAAGTAATTGCCACGCAGGGCACCATGAACACGGGCGAAGTTGCTTCCGATATGTCTGAGACAGCCTTTATAAACTATGAGATTGTTGAAGGAAAAGATGTCTTGGCGCTGTCGGAAGATGGAAAAACAATCACCTCAAAAAAGGAAGGCACGGCAATTCTTGAAACCACCGTTATTGTTGGTGGTACAGTTCTCCGTGACCGTGATACCATAGAGGTAAAAAATGCCTACAAGCTTGCCGGTGTTTCAGTCTTAGGAAACAATACTGCATATATTGGAAAGAATTTCAGGATTGTTCCTGCAGTAATAATGGGAGATGATTCTGAAGTTATACCTTCAGGCATGAAGGTGACTTATGAAGTAGTGAGCGGTGGAGAGTTTGTTGAGGCTGTTGGAAATGGGTTTGTTGCGAAAGAAAAAGTCGGTGAGGCAACTGTTCGCGTAAAAGTGAATGCCCGAGGAAAAACACTGACAAGCGATGCGATTACACTCTATGTAACAGATGAGTTTGAGTCGCTTTCCGGCACAAGCTTCGTATACACGCCCTCGGAACTTAAGTTTGAAGGAAAAGAAGATGAACTTAAGTGTGAGATCATAAATATTGAAAAAGAAGGACGCTATCACCTTGTTTTAAACGCTGTACGCGAAAAAAATTCAGGCATTGTGGATATATGGATGGTTCCTTACAGTGATGTCGCACTATCTTCTCTAAGAGACTCGCTTTTTTGTGCATATAAGCTGGGAAGTGCTGATCTTTACGCAAAAACTACCGAAAACAATGATATAGTTCTTCCTGATGTTGTATTTGACAAAGCAGGGGAATATATCCTTGTTGCCGTAATATCCGGCAAAAACGAAAAATCTACCGGATATTCCGCTGTAATAAACAATATAAGCTTTGACGGCATATCTGTTGTAAATGAGGTTTTGACAGATGTAGATTCACCGAAACTCGGAGCCGGCGAGCTCACAAGCTTTGAGGTATCTGCACGCCTTTCTAACGGCCATGAAATTCCGATTGAAGAGGCAGAGCTTGAATATGTCTATGATTCAGAGCTCATTACTGTTGATGCCGATAAAAAGACATTAAGAACAAATGATGGTGTTGTTAACACAACAACCGACCTCACTGTCAAGGTAATCTATCAGGGTGTTACCGCGGTGGGCAGCGCCACAATTGTCATAGATAAAAAGTACAGTGTGAATACCGACAAAAAGGCGATGCTCTATGGTGATACTGTATTTTATGTCGGAAACTTGCTTTCCTTTACTCCGGCAGTATTGCTCAACGACAACACAGTTGTGAAGATTGAAGACAGAGATATTACATATAAGATAGAAGAAAACGTAGATGGTGCTCTTGAGTTTGATACCGACGGAAAAACCATCAGAACCATAAAGGAAGGAACTGCCGTGGTTTCCGCAACGGTGAAATTCCGCGGAAACACATACGAAAGCGAAAAGGTTTCAGTTTCGGTAACAGGAGATATCAGCGAAAACCCCAACATTGAAATGTATTTCACAAAAGAAGGAAACCTGGGTGAAACAATTCAGTATCTTACGAGTGTAGGTCCGTATACCGCAAATCGCAAATGGAAGTTTGAAACCGCTGTGGGACACAGCAATGTTCTTTCGTTTGGCGGAGACTATAGTTCGTTTGTCTTTAATCCTGAAAGTGAGGATAAGTATCTCGTGCTTCGGATAAAAATTCCGAGTGCAGGAAAATACAACATCACTGCATTTTCAAACTGGTGCAGAAGCCGTTCAGGTCGTTTTGATATGTACATAGTGCCTGCAAATGCAGAGAATCTTTCAAATATCACAGGAAATATGCTTGCAGAAAACTTTGTAGGATATATGGACTTCTACGTACAGGGCTTGGGTACAGTAGGTGAAGTTATTGATGTCTGCAGTGGATATGAGTTTAAAAACGGAGGAGAATATCTTGTTATATTAAATCTTGTCCCCGGTCTTTCTGCAGGTTCGGCCGGCGTTATAGTGTCATCAAGGGGAGATGCGGTTTATCCCACATACATTTCCTTTATTGAAGTAAACGCTATGACAAGTGCCGAAATTACGGCGGACAAAGAAGTTATTGCTACAGGCGAGAGCACAGGAACAAGCCTTGTTCTTAAAACTGTTGAAAATCTTCCGATTGATGTAAACGAGGATGTTCTGAACGTCAGATATTATTCGATGAATCCAAGCGTTGCAACGGTTGACAAAAACGGTGTTATAACGGGTGTCTCCGAAGGGGATGCTGAAATTTGTTGTAGTGTTTCATATGCCGGAATCACAAAGAAAGTTTCGCTCCCTATAACCGTTATTGACGGTTCCGAGCTTCTCGGACTGGAGCTGTCTACAGATCTTTCGTCCATTTATGTTTATGGTGGGACAGAGATTTTTGTCAAGGCAAAAATGGCAAGCGGAAAGGTTATAACAGTTCCGGAGAAGTACGTCACCTGGAATATTTCCGATCCTTCTCTTGTGGAGATTGAAGACGGTTATGTTACAGGTAAAAATATTGGCAGCGTTGCGATTACAGCCCAAGTAAGCTCCGAGTTTAAATCAGGGGCAGATATGAAAGAGATTAATCCGCTAAATCTCGAGATTGTATGGGATGCAACGATAGACCCGGCAATATACACTCTTGAAGAGCGCGAGAATGCAAAGAAAAATATAGAACGCTATTCTTGGGCAAAAACGAGGGCAAAAAATGCAATAAATAAAGCTGATGGCTATCTTGAAGATTTCGATGCAATCTATGCAATGATGTCGCCTGAAGGGCTTCCGAGATCCTATCATGTAGGACACAAATACGATCCCAATATATATAACTGTCGCTACTGCCAATTTGATATTGCAACAAATTCAAGTATTTACGGATGGAGTGCCGATCCCATAGCACGTCCGTGGAAGATTCAGTGCCCAGGATGCAAGCGTCTGTTCCCGTCAAATGACTTCGGCTCGTTCTATGAGCTTGGTCTTTCGGAAAGCAAAACCTACTGGAACTATTTTGACGCGCTTCAAAAGCACCATGAGCTGTTTGTTTGCTCTGATGTAAAGGCAGGAAAAGAGTGTAGCCATACTGCTCCATCTGAATCGGCACCTGAACCTGGGAGCGCGCAGTGGATTGCAGATGACCCCAGAAATGAAGAATGGTATGCATACTATGGCTATGGCGTTGAAGGGGGATACCTGACTAACGACCTTTACGATACATTAGATGCAGGTTGGGGTGTTGATGACGGCTTCGGATATAGACAAGAATACATTTCTGATCCCGGGGAAATAGGCTATCATGGGCTGTATTACGATGACGGGAAAGGTTTCGCTCGTTACAAAGACGGAACTCATACCGGTCCTGTTCAGCACACATATATAGCATATTATCTCCATGAATCAGTCTGGTTTGGAGCCGGTGGTTCATCCTCTACATGGGTTGTTAAAAATGCTCTTACCGCATTCCGCGATGCATTCCTCTACACGGGTGAGGCCAAGTATGCGCGTGCGGGCGCAATGATGCTTGATAGAGCGGCAGACCTCTATCCCGGATTTGAGTGGTATCTGTGGAGTAGCTTCCGCGGTGATTCATACCGCGGAAAGATAGTTGACCCTGTATGGAACCATCATCTTGATGAGCTTTTCGCAACATCTTATGATGCTTTCTTGCCGATATACAACGACAAAGAGCTTGTAGAAACCCTTTCAGAAAATGCTTTGTATGAAATGGACAGCGACGGAAATTATATTCACGATGAAAACGGAGAGAAAATTCTCATCAACGCTAAGGATTCTCCCGGGGCGTTGCGGAAAAACATTGAAGACGGTATTTTGCTCGAAACCTTCAGGGCGGTAAAGGAAAATAAAGTCTGGGGTAACGTTGGTGTACATCATAAAGCAGTTGCAACTGCGGCGATAGCACTCAATAAAATGCCTGAAACAGGCGAAATGCTTGAGTGGCTCATGCTATACGACGATCAGTCCTACAATTCCGGAGAATACAGTGGTCGTGATACCATGGGAGGGTCTCTTGCGAGAACGCTCGTGGAGCTTGTTGACTATGATGGTCACGGCAATGAAAACTCGTCGCATTATAACTATACGTGGGCACCGGATTTGTTTGCTATAGCAGAAATGGTTGCAGGATACGAAAAATATCCGGCAATAGATATGTTTAAAAATCCGAAATATATGAAAATGTTTACTGCGCAGATGAAAACGACGCTCGGCGGATATTACGGCGCACAGATAGGTGATTCCTCATATACGGCAACAAAAACGCTGTTTATGAATTTTTCGACAATGTGTTCAATGTTTAATATCACAGGAGACCCAGATATTGCGCGTGCAGTGTACCTTTACAATAAAGTAATCAACAATGGAGACGAAACGCAGATCCGAGGCACAATATTTGATGCGGACCCTGAGGGCCTTGCAGACAGGATAAAAGCTGTTGTTGAAGAATATGGTGAATTTGACCTTTCAGGAACAATGATGGCAGGATTTGGCTTCTCGGCTCTTCGTGCCGGCGGGAAGTTTGATTCCGTTTCCGTCGCAAATAAGAGTAACACTCATCGTGACTTTGCAATGTATTATGGCTCTCAGGACGGTCACGGACATTTAAATGCACTCAACCTTTATATGTCAGCTTTCGGACTGAACGTGGCACCTGACCTGGGTTACCCGGAACAGACAGGTAACCAGCCAAACCGTATGCAGTGGGTATGGGCACCTCTTTCGCACAATCTTGTTGTTGTTAACGAATCGAATCAGAGCGGAACCTGTAAAGGAACTCCCTATCATTTTGACAGCGAAGGACGAGTCAAAGTTATGGATGCAGCTTCCAACGCATACCCGGATGTAAACGAGTATCGTCGTTCGTTAATTATGGTAGACGTAAATGACGACGTTTCCTATGGTGTTGATTTCTTCCACGTAAATGGTGGAGAAGATCACATTTATAGCTTCCACAGCCAGTCGGATGAGATTTCAGCAATTTCAGGTCTTGAAAATGTAGTATCCTATCCAACGTATACCAACAAGGACGGCGAGCTTATCGGAACATATGCAGGTCCTGACGTGCCATTCGGACCTGATCCAGGCGGTAACTATCCGAACAACGTATATCCGCTCGGCTATACATGGCTTAAAAATGTCCGTACCTACAAATCGCCTGAAAAGAATTTCACGGTTGAATTCAAGGTCAAGGATTGGAGAAAGATTCTTGAAAAGAAGCAGGATATTCGTCTTCGTATGACAATGGTAAGCGATGAACCTATGAAGGAAGTTTCCTTTGTGACGGGACTTCCGCCTCAGAGAAGTGAAAATAAGGAGATAGGTGAGCTTGAATATGTACTTGTCAGAAACAAAGGCAAGAATCTGGATACAACCTTTACCACTGTTTTTGAACCGTATATTGCAGGTGAAAAGTACATAAAGAATGTCCAAAAGCTCTCAATGGAGAGAGATTCATCGTCACGTCCGGGACTATATGATTCCTATAGCGCCGTTAAGGTAGAGCATGAAAACGGTAGAGTTGACTATGTAATATATTCAACAAATACCGAAGTGCTTTACACAGTTGTCGATGGGGATACTGAAATTTCCTTCCGCGGTTTTGCGGGAGTTATGACGGTTGAAAATGGAAATGTGGTTTATCGTTACTTAAATGATGGCGATGTGCTTGAATTTTCCGGCTCGCCGTTTGAAAATACCGCACCGAAGGCATACACAGGAACCGTAGCTGACTTTACGACAGACCTCGTGTTTGATAACTTCATCACCTATACTCCGACTTCCGGCGAAATAGTTGACACAGAGCTTATCAAGGGCAGGTATGTCTATATAGAAAATGACGGTATGGAAAATGCAGTTTATGAGATACTTGATGCTGAGGCGGTCGGGGCTAATATAAAGCTCACTCTCGGAAACACAACTCTTATCCGAAGTTATATTGATCTTTACGATATGGATGCAGGATATGTCTACAATATTTCCAAGGGACAGAGCTTGAGAATCCCGCTCTCGGAGGAGATTGACAGCTCACCGATTGTCGAGTTTGTGGCAGATGTAACAACCTCTGCGGGAAGCACGGTAACTATTCCGTTTTCAGCAACAAGCCCGCTCGGAAAGACACTTTCGTTTAGCAATTCTGTTTTCCCACGCGGAATGTCGGTCGATGCTGATAGGCAAACTCTGACATGGAAACCCGACAACTCACAAGTGGGAAAAAACCACGTGACGCTTTCTGCAAGCGACGGAACTCTCGAAACCATTGTACACCTCACCGTAACTGTTTATGGTGCAACAAGCGGATCATCCGGTAACGCAACCGAAAACTCCGGAACTTCTGGTGAAGGAACAGGTTCTGCCGGCGGCGGAGGCGGTGCAGCACCGGATTCCACCCAATCCGATGAAAAGGACAGTGATGAAAGCCTTCTCTCCCCGGAAAAGGAGCCGAGCGCAGGCGAGGCGGATGAGGTGGGAAAATCAAGTTTCACCGACCTTGGTAAACACGCATGGGCAGAGGACGCAATCAATACTCTTGCACAGAACGGCATAATCCGCGGAACATCGGAGAATACATTCTCACCTTCGGCTAACATAACAAGAGCGGA
This sequence comes from Oscillospiraceae bacterium, assembly GCA_017408185.1. Next base: position 7,132 of record JAFQVE010000605.1, read on the forward strand.
CTTTGCTCTGCTCCTTGTCCGTGCATTTAATCTCACAAGTGACAATGCGGACAACTTTACAGATGTATCGGCAAGCGACTACTTCGCAAGTGAACTTGCAATAGCAAGAAACACGGGCATTGTCGGTGGAATAGGTGATAATAAGTACGCGCCACGCAACTCCATCACCCGTCAGGATATGATGGTAATCGTCTACCGCGCACTGACCACCCTCGAAAAAATGCCTCCCTTGCCTAAAGGGAGGGTGACAGATTATAATGTGAAGTGCAACACTTGTAAAAATAAATAGACAATATACAAACCAAAGTGTAAAATGTAAATAACCACAAATACATTACATGGAGGTGTGCATATTGTCATACACACATTTTACACTAGATGAAAGAA
>JAFQVE010000077.1 GCA_017408185.1 Oscillospiraceae bacterium
CGAGGTTGGATTTGCGGGCGTTGAGCTTGATATTGTGGGCAATATCAGCGCGGCAAATCAGTCTCCTCTTGATGTCCTGGTAAAGCCCGTTGCATCAACCGGCACATACATTTCCCTTGATACCAAGTGCTTGCCCGATGCGGTGGAATTTTCCACGAGCGATAAATACGTTATCTCCGCACCGCAGAGTGCCGCGCGTACAGAGCTGTATCCCGGCAGAGGAATATATTGTGCGGGTGCAAATGCCGTGCTCGGCGGAAAGAACGGAGAGGCAGAGCTTACGGCGCGGATGACGCTAAACGGAATAACGAGAAGTGCAAGCAAAACAGTTACAACAACAGATTTTCCGATAAAGCTTCTTTACGCCGAGGTTAAAACGTCTTCAAGTGAAGTTGACATTGATAAGACGGCAACGGTAATCGCGACAGGTTTCCTCTCAAACGGCGAGCCGGCCGATATGACGGGAGGCACAGTTGTTTACGGAACATCAACGCCGGAGATTATCACGGTGAAAGAAGACGGCACGGTAACACCTATCCGAGAAGGAGTGGGTACCGTTACTGCTACGCTGAGCCTTGGCGGTGAGCTTGTGTCGGCAACCGCGGACATAAAAGTTGTTGATACAACCCCGCTTGCAGAGGTTTCTCTTCCGGAAACCGGAACAGTCGGCGTTTTCCGCGATGCGAAGCTGCCCCTTTCCGGTATGATGGAAAGCAGATATCCCGCAAGCTTTGAAAATGCCGAGGTAAAGTGGAAGGTTGAAAACTGCAGTGAACCGGAATGCGTTTCCGTTGGAGAAGACGGCACAGTTTACGGTCACATTTACGGAACGACGGCGGAGATTTCTGCCACAGTTACGCTCAACGGCACGACAAAGACGACGAACAAGTGTACGGTAACCGTTGTTGAGGCGGATATGCGCGATGTATTTATAAATTTCACGGCGCAGAAGGTTTCTAAGGTGCGCGATGCAAGGCTTGATGTTGACGGCTGGGAAATTGATGCGTCAAAGACCACCGGGGTTTCTGCAAGCACGGAGTTCAAAGGCTACGGCTTTCAGGCAACTACAGCCGTTAATAACAATGTAACGATTAAAGTGAACGTTCCCTATGAAGGGATATATACTCTTGTGTATAACGGCTTCCATATGCCTGCCGGAGCTTCCGAGAGCGAAATATACGTTGACGGAAGCTATGCGGGAAGCTACAGCTATTATTACGAAGTTGGCGGACTGCAAAAAACCGGCTCGGGCCCTGCTATACGCATGCGTAGCTTCTATTTAAGCGCGGGACCTCACGAGCTGACCTTCCGCGCAACAAAGGCGGGCAAGAGCACGGCATACCAGCAGCTGTCGGGCATACGCCTTGCGGCAAAATCAGATTACCCGGAGATAAAAGAAATAAGAACGGACAGCAAAGAATACAAGCTTATCGTAGGTGATGTGGCAAGTGCCGGAGCTACGCTTGTTATGAGCGACGGAACGATGTATCGCGGGCAGAAAAAGCTTGACGGCACGGCGGATACGTTCTCCTCAATTACATATGAAGTTACAGACACAAATATAGCGAGAGTTGATGAAGCCGGCAAAATCACGGCGCTTGCCGCGGGCAGTACGAATGTGGTGATTACCGCAGTTGCAAACGGAAAGAAGCTTACAAAGACTGTTCCGGTAACGGTGGACGGAAGCGGCATTGACATTGCTGTATTGGATACGGACAGAAGAACCTTCTATGTAAGCGAAAAAATAAGTCTTGGCATCAAGGCGCAGCTTGCAAGCGGCGCGGCTCTTTCTGCGGATAAGATGTCGCTTGTATGGTCAAGTGATGATACATCCGTTGTAAGCTTTAACGGAAGCGAAATGACTGCAAACGGCGCAGGAGAGGCAAATATAAAGTGTACTGCTTCGTATTACGGAGGTACGATTGACGTGGCGGCAACGGTGTTTGTTGAAAACGACAGATTCGGAGCAGTTGAAATTACGGCACCCACCTTCCTTATGCGTCCGAACGGAGCGGGAACGGAGCTTACGGCGCGGGCTATGACCTTCCTCGGAAAGAGCGTTGATATGACGGGAGCCGAAATCCTCTGGGATATCGGAGATACGGATATTGCAATAATAGATGAGCACGGATACGTTCATCCCGTTGCCGCAGGTGAGACAACCGTTACCGCAACGGTTACAATCGACGGTATTTCGGTGAGCGGTGAGGCTACGGTTTCTGTCCGTGAGGGCAAGGTTTCACGCACGTACTATACCGATGAAATGGTTGCGGCGGCACGCGAAAACGTAAAGAAATACGATTGGGCAAAGAGCCTGCGTGACACAGCGGTAAAGAATGCCGAAAAATATCTGGATAAGATGGAGTATCTTTATCATATGATACCCGGCGAGGGCATACCGAGGTCAACGCAGGTAGGGCTTAAGGGTGACTCGTATTATCAGTACTGCCGTTATTGCGGAGTGAATATAGGCAAGATAAACACGGCATATGCGTGGCTGTCAGACCCGCTTACGCGCCCATGGCAGCTTCAGTGCCCGAGCTGTAAGCGCCTCTTCCCGTCAAACAACTTTGAAAGCTTTTATGAGCTTGGGCTTGATGAGCACGGAATATTCAACCGCGAGCTTGCGCTTGAAAAGCACAAGGAGCTCTTTGACGGCAAGACCTATGGCTACGGATATCTTAAAAACGAGCTGTATGACGAGCTTACGGTTGACCCGTTCTGGGAGACACAGGGGAAAACTGTTCCGATAACGCACGGCTGGGATATAGATTATGAGCTTGAAAATCCGGCAGATGTGTGGGGCGTGGACGACGGCTTCGGCTACGACACCGGAAGAACATATTCGGGCGGACTGCGGGAGGTTCATTCATATATAGCTTACTACCATCAGTTTGCACTGTGGAATTCGAGAAAGCACAACCCCGGTGCGATACAAACGGCGGTAGAAACACTGCGCGATGCATACATCTATACCGGTGATGAAAAATACGGCCGTATCGGTGCCGTTATGATGGACAGAATTGCCGATGTTTATCCGGATATGAATGCAAGAGAGCTGTTTGCAGGCAATAAAACCAAAGTAAATCCCAACGGCTGGGTATATGCGAATGCCAACGGCGGAGAAGCGCGCGGCAAGATAATAGGCTCTATCTGGGAAACGAATATAGTCAACTACGCAACAGTTTCTTATGATGCGTTCTTCCCGATGTATGATGACCCGCAGGTTATAGAGTTCCTTACGCAAAAGGCGATAGAATATAACTACGAGGATAAGCTTGTGACGGATGAAAACGGAAAGAAAACCGTTACGGGCGAAACGCTGAGACAGAACTTTGAAAATAATTATCTCGTTGAGGTGTTCAAGGCAGTTAAGGAATCAAACTGCCGCGGAAACTTCGGTGCGCATCAGGCATCCCTTGCATATGCAGCGGTAGTTCTCGATACCGCGCCGCACACAAACGAGATGATGGACTGGCTTTTTACAAACGGAACGATGACCATTAACTCCAACACCGGCGGTAACATAAGCGAGAGAATTGTAAATCAGGTCTCGCGTGACGGTCAGGGCAATGAGTCGGCACCGGGTTATAACCGAATCTGGGTAACGGAGCTTTCCGAAATAGCAAACACTCTCGGAAGATATGACGGATATAAGGGAATGGACCTTTACGGAAATCCGAAGTACCTCGGAATGATTAAGTCATACGCACCGCTTACGCTTGTACGGCGAGGACTCGGGTCTATCGGTGACAGCGGAGCATATGGAGCCTATTCGATGCTTCCGGATGATGACAGCGTTATGATAAATGCATTCAGATGGACGAAGGACCCGGAGATCGCTCAGCATTTTTATATGATGAAGGGCGGAAACTTTGACGGCATTCATTATGACGTATTCACAAAGAATCCGGAAAGCCTCGGTGAGGAAATGCAGGCGGTTATCGACAAGTACGGCGAGTATGATTATGATAAGAGCTCGCTGCTTACCGGCTACGGCTTTGCCGCTCTCCGTGCGGGAACGCTGCACAATGGAATAAATACCGGAATTATCAGGGATACGCAGAGGGACTTCTGGCTGTATTTCGGCGGCGCGGTTTCTCACTCAAACGCAGATGACTTAAACCTTGGTGTTGAAGCATACGGAATGCCGATGACATCTGATCTCGGATATCCGGAGAATGCCAATGATACGGACAGAAACCGTGCGCAGTGGCAGGGCTCTACGATAGCTCACAACTCTGTTGTTGTTAACGAGGCATCCTCTCTCTCAACTGCAGAGCCGCAAAAGCCTCTCCACTTTGATGCGAAGAAAACACGCGTCAAGGTTATGGATGTGGATTCCTCGGGCTCATACACCGCAACGGACGAATATAGAAGAACTGTTGTAATGGTAGACTATGACAGCGATGTGTCATACGGTATTGATTTCTTCAAGATTCTCGGAGGAAACGACCATATCTATTCGTTCCATCCGATGAGCGTTGAAGCTCCGGAGCATTCGGATAATCTTACGTTTACGGAGCAGAAGACCGGAACCTATGCAGGCGAGGATGTTGAGTTTGGCCCCGATCCGTATTCTGTAGGTGAAAATTCTTCGGTCTCGAACACAAACGTAACGCTGAAGTATCCGGAGGGATACACATGGCTTTTCAATGTTAAGAAAGCGGAAAATTCCGGAGCGCGTGAATTCTGGCTCGATTATAAGATTGAAGACAGAAACAAGCTTTCCAAAAACGGCAAGATGGATATTCACCTGCGCATGACGATGCTAAATGACTTTGCGGCAGATGAAGTGACGCTTGCGCATGGTATGCCGCCGCGTAAGGATGAGGATACACAGCATGCGGAATATATGCTCGTCCGCCGCAAGGGTGCAAATCTTGATACGCTGTTTACGACGGTCATTGAGCCATATAACGGCAAACGCTATATCAAGTCAATTGAAAGTGTTCCGGTAAAAGTTGTGAGCGGCAATGAGGGAAAATACGACCGCGCAAAAGCCGTCCGAGTTGAGCTTTGCGACGGACGCGTGGACTACATCGTATATTCACAGAATAACAGCGTTACTTATAACGTGGGCGATGTTTTTGAATTCCGAGGCTTTGTCGGAGTTTATACCGTAAATGCTGACGGAGAAAACATATATTCGTATGTAAATGATGGCGAGAAGATAGGAAGCATTGAAAATCTTGATGCGGCTATCGGAGGTAAGGTGACGGATTTCACGCGTGAGCTTGAGCTTTCAAACTTTATCACGATAGAAACAGATTGCGAGATTTCCGACGCAAGCATTCTTGTCGACAGAATGATAAACGTTGAGCACGAGGGTGTTGGTAACTCTGCGTTTATGATAGAGAGCGCCGAGCTTATTGACCCGACACACGTAAAGCTTGGTCTGGGATACGTCACGCCGATAGATTCATATGTTGATTATATGGATATGGAGCTTGGGTACAAGTATGATGTGGCAGAGGGTGCATCGTTTAAAATCGCGATGTCGTATGAGGACAACAACGCACCTGTGTTTGACAGAACATTCGATAATCTCACCGCCTCTGCAGGAAGCTCAATCAGTGTTAATGCGACAGCAACTGCAGCAAACGGCGGAAAGGTAACCTATAAAGCACGCACGCTTCCGCGCGGAGCAAGCCTGAATTCGGAAACCGGAAAGTTTACATGGAGACCTGACGGAAGTCAGGTCGGCGAAAATCTCGTTGCGGTCGACGCTGTAGATGAAGACGGCAGAATATCCACACAGTATTTCACCATAACCGTTTACGGTTCTACTACCGGTGGCTCCGTGGCGGATAAGGCAGACGAAAGTGATAAAACAGAAGCTCCGTCAACAGGCAACAGCGATTCTTCTGCCGCCGGTGGCGGTGGAGGAGGTGGTGGCGGAGCCGCACCGACAGATAAGCCGGAGACCGGTGAAAACCGGAACAACAATGACGGTGAAAGCGGAGAAGCAGGAGGAAACACTGATAACGCGGGCACGGAAGACGGAGCTCTCCGCTTCACCGATCTTGCAAGTCATGCGTGGGCAGAGGATGCGATAAACGAGCTTGCAGGAGCCGGAATAATAAAGGGAACATCTGCAAGCACATTCTCTCCGGCAGCGAATATCACCCGTGCGGATTTCGCACTGCTTCTGGTGCGTGCATTTGACTTAAAATCAGACAACACCGAGAACTTCGCGGATGTTGATGTCTCTGATTACTTTGCACAAGAGCTTGCGATTGCACGAAATACCGGAATCGTTGGCGGAATAGGCGATAACAAATACGCTCCGCGTGATAACATAACCCGTCAGGATATGATGGTGATAGTATATCGGGCATTGCAGAAACTTGGTGTAGAGTTAGGCGAAAACACTGAACCGAAATATCCCGACTACGATGCTGTCGCCACCTATGCACGCGATGCTGTTTCCGCACTCATTGGTGCAGGCCTCGTCAACGGCAAGAACAACCTTATCGCGCCATTGGACTACACCACGCGCGCAGAGGTGGCAGTGCTTATCAAGAGGATTATGGATTACACAAAATAATATCAAAAAGCACGGGATTGTCAAAAACAGTCCCGTGCTTATCTTTGGCTTGGAGAAATGGGGTACAAACGTTCTTTTCCGCCGTCTTTCTGTTGACATAAAAGGCGAAATATAATATACTGTAAAGGCGTATTCAGATCTGAATAAATTCAGATAGATAAGAGATAAAAGGTAATAGATAAGGAACAGTTATAATAATGAAAATACAGCTTTCAGACCATTTCACCTATGGCAGACTTTTGCGGTTTGCCGCTCCGAGTGTGTTAATGATGATTTTCACATCCGTCTACAGCGTGGTGGACGGCTTCTTTGTGTCAAATTTCGCAGGTAAAACAGCATTTGCTGCGGTTAATCTTATATTTCCGTTTCTTATGATAGTTGCGACCGTCGGGTTCATTTTCGGAACAGGCGGGACAGCCATTGTTGCAAAAGCTTTCGGAGAGGGCGAGCGGGAGCATGCAAACAAATTATTTTCGCTTTTTGTGTATATTTCGTTCTTTTTAGGAGTTCTTTTTGCTGTTCTCGGAATTATTTATATAGAGCCGATATCAAGGCTTCTGGGAGCGGGCGGAGCGCTTCTTGAAAACTGTGTTCTTTATGGACGCATCATTCTTCTTGCATTGCCGTTTTATGTTCTTCAGCTCATGTTTCAGACGTTTTTTGTCGCCGCAGAAAAACCAAAGCTCGGTCTTGCAGTTACTGTAAGTGCAGGAGTTACGAATATGATTCTTGATGCTGTTCTCGTGATTCTTCTTCCGCAGGAGCATAAGCTTGCGGGGGCTGCCGTTGCAACAGCAATGAGCCAGGTTATCGGCGGGGGCGTTCCACTTGTGTATTTTGCAAGAGAGAACAGCAGTATTCTGCGTCTTGGAAAAACGCATTTTGACGGCGCGGCAATCCTCAAAGCCTGCACAAACGGCTCGTCCGAGTTTATGAGCAACGTTTCGATGAATGTTGTGGGGATGCTTTATAACATTCAGCTTCTCAGATATGCGGGAGAAGACGGTGTTGCGGCTTATGGCGTAATGATGTATGTAAGCTTTATTTTTGTAGCGGCGTTTATCGGTTATTCAATAGGAACATCTCCTGTTATAAGCTATCATTTCGGCGCACAAAATTTAGATGAGCTTTCGTCGCTTCTGAAAAAAAGCATTACGGTCATTTTGTGGGCAAGCGGCTTTATGGTGTTGGCGGGTGAAGTTCTTTCACGTCCGCTGTCGGCGGTGTTTGTAGGGTATGATCGGGAGCTTCTGGAGCTTACGGTATCGGGGTTCCGTATTTTTGCGCTCTCATTTTTGTTTATGGGAATTGCGATTTTTGGCTCGGGGTTCTTTACGGCACTCAACGACGGATTAACGTCTGCGGTGATATCGTTTTTAAGAACTCTTGTTTTTCAGGTCGCTTTCGTTTTGATTCTTCCGCTTGTATGGGAGATTTTCGGCGTGTGGTTTTCAATTGTCGCAGCGGAGCTTATGGCGGCTGCGTTGACGGTTGTTTTCATCAAAATAAGGCAGAAGGATTATCTTTATTAAAAGAATGTTTTAACGGGAGGAAATTAAGTTGGCTGAAGTTAAGAACAGAAATGAGATTGAAGAGAAATACAAATGGTGTCTTGAGGATATTTTTTCTTCGGAGAATGAATGGGAAAAGGCTGTCAGAGAAGTTGTCCGACAGGCAGAAAGCCTTTCGAAAATGACCGGAAAGGTGGCAGACAGCGCAGAAAACCTATTCTCGGTGTTGTCAGCTCTTGATGAGATAGGTGAGAGCCTTCTCTCAGTTGTTGCATACGCGTGTATGCGCCGCGATGAGGATAACGGAGTTTCAAAGTATCGTGCAATGGCAGACCGTTGCGGAGATATAGAGAGCGAGGTGGCAAGCCAGCTCTCGTTTGTCGAGCCTGAGCTTGTTGCGGCGGGGCAGAAGAAAATTGCGGAATTTATGAAAGATAAGCCGGAGCTTTCGGTTTATCGTCACTTTTTTGATAATCTCTTCCGTGAAGCTGAGCATATTCTCGACGGCAAAAGTGAGAAAATTATCGCCATGAGCTCTCCTATGGGAGAAGCCGCACATGACATATTTTCAGCAATGAACAATGCCGATATAAAATTCGGTGAAATCGAGGACGAGGACGGAAAACTGTGTGAGCTTACACACGGACGTTATTCGATTTTTATGGAGAGCGGAAACCGTCGTGTGCGCCGTGATGCATACGAGGCAATGTATAAGCAGTACAAGAGCTTTGAAAATGCTTTTGCCGCGATGTATGCCGGAAATGTGAAGGGAGACCTCTTTTATGCGCGCACGCGCGGCTATGGCTCATCGCTTCAGATGCGTCTTTCCGACAGCGCGATTCCCGAAGCGGTGTACACAAGGCTTATTGATGACGTAAACGCCGGGCTTCCGGTGCTGGAGGATTACCTTGCATTGAGAAAGAAAGCTTTGGGGCTTGATGAGCTTTGTATGTATGATCTGTACACTCCCATTGTGCCGGAGGATAAGTCTGATATCCCGTTTGAGGATGCGTGTGAAATAGTTCTCAAAGCAGTAAAACCGCTTGGCGGGCAGTATGCAGCCGATATGCGCCGGGCTTTTTCCGAGCGATGGATAGATGTGTATGAAAACCGTGGAAAAACTCCGGGTGCATATTCGTGGGGCGATAATACCCACCATCCGTATGTACTTCTTAATTATCAGGGAAGCCTTGAGGATGTTTTCACACTTGCGCATGAAATGGGACACGCAATGCATTCGTATTATACGAACAAAACTCAGCCTTCAATTTATCGGGATTATAAAATATTTGTTGCCGAGGTTGCAAGCACCGTAAACGAAAACCTCCTGCTTGAGTATCTTCTTCGTGATGCGGAAGGGCAGCGCCGCGCATATCTGCTGACAAGAAAGGCGGAAGCAATCCGCACCACGTTTTACCGTCAGACGATGTTTGCTGAGTTTGAGAAAAAGGCGCACGGAATGTATGCCGACGGCGCGGCGCTTACTGCAGAAGCCTTGTGCAAGGCATATGGTGAAATTAACAAAAAGTATTACGGAAGCGTCGCGGTATGCGATGAGAACATCGCGTATGAATGGGCGCGGATTCCGCATTTTTACACAAGCTTTTATGTGTATCAGTATGCTACGGGCTTTGCCGCCGCATCAAGGATAAAGGAGCTTGTTATAAAGGATGCCGGAGC
>JAFQVE010000606.1 GCA_017408185.1 Oscillospiraceae bacterium
AACATTAATACATATTGTTCTTTTCATATTTTTTAAGTATATCATAAAAACGGCAACAATACAAGAGTAAAAACACCGAAATTAACTTTCAGTTGACAAATTATCAGTGCATATCTTATAATTTATGTATAAAGGTACTGTGTGTTGCCGGTATCAAAACAACGGAGGTTTTTATGATGATAAGAAAATCCTTTAAAATGAAGCTGTATCCCGGTATGGCGGCGGAGTATGAAAAACGTCATAACGAGCTATGGGATGAAATGCGTGATATGATTCACGAATACGGCGGAAGTAATTATTCCATATTTCTTGACGAAGAAACAAACATCCTCTATGGATATATTGAGCTTGAAAGCGAAGAGCTCTGGGCAAAATCCGCCGATACGGAAATATGCCGCCGTTGGTGGCACTTTATGGCAGATATAATGGAAACAAACCCGGACGAAAGCCCGGTTTCCATCGACTTAAAACCTGTTTTTCACCTTGATTGATAAGCAACGCGGTCTGCGAGTTTGTTCTCGCAGACCGCAACGTTTTACAGTCAATCAAAATGGCAGTTTGCAAAACCGAGAGAGCGAACACCGTCAAGCTCATAACCTGAGAGGTTGTCGGTTAATATATCTTCAAGCACTTCAAGAAGAGATTCACAAACCGAAGCTACTGATTCTTCACAAGCACTTTTAAGGCCATAATCTCCGCCGAACTCTCCCATAAAGTCCTTGAAGTATACTTCCATACCCGGATAAAAAGAGCCCTTATACATATCGGAAACACCCCAGCAATATATTTCATTTCCGGAATAATCCGTATCGTTATAGGAAAACTGCACGACGGTGGGGGTGTCCTCATCAAAGCTTAAAGAGGTGTAAAAATCATAGATTCCGTCCGTTTCCTCGTAGCTTATCACAATGCAGTTAAGCTCCTCGGAATATATGAATTTATACTGATTAATAAAGCCTTCATCCTCATAGGTCATAACGATGGCAGGTCCGGCATCCGTTGTTTCGGAAAAGTTGCTGTAAATCCACATTTTAAGAAGCTCAAAGGCACGCTCATCCTCGGGATAAACATCAAGATCGATGTTTCCGAATGGCTTTTCTGCATCGGAAGAGAGAAGCGCAGAGAACGGATGCGGAGTTGTTTTTTTATAACCCTTGATTATGGATATCGGGAGCGCAAGGTTTAAGTTCTGACCGTCATCCCGCCCGGCAGAGGTGATTCCGATTACCTTTCCCAGCTTACTTATCAGTGCACCGCCGCTTGAACCATTTGAAATAGGTGCGCTTATCTGAATATAAGGTACATTTCCAATCGTTCTGCTGGGGTTAGAAATGAGTCCCTCTGAAATTGTGTTATCAAGTCCTTTGGGGCTTCCTATTGTGAAGATTTCCTCACCGCCGGAAACAGGAGTCTCATCAATTTCAAGGCAAGGGAAATCCTTGCCGTCAATCTTGATTACTGCCCAGTCGCGTGCGGCGTTGTAGTCATAAATTCCGAGAACATTGTATGTTTTGTTGTTATCTGAACGGAGAATTTTTGCGGAATACGCGCCTTCTATAACGTGGTAATTTGTAACTGCAGTGCCGTCAGCGTCGATAAAAAATCCGCTTCCGCTTGCAAACGCCTGTCCTGATTTGTCGTATACCTCTATGTAAAATACAGCCGGAGAGCATTTCTCATACACTTCGGCAGAGGTAAGCTCACGCGCGCCGGAAGTGCCGGTTGCCATACTGTCAAATGCAGACAAGTTATAGTATTTATCATATGCTGCCGCAGAGAACGCACCTGCCTTTATAAGCTTCTGGGCAAGTGTCTGTTTTGTTCCCTTGACCTCGGCTTCAAGAGCTGCGTAGGAGACGAGAACAACGTCTGCACGCAGGAAATTTATCGTGTCTGGATTGCCGAGCATTATTCCGGTGCTGCGCGCGAGGGTAAAGGGGTTATCCCACGTAAAATCCTGCCCGCTTGCATCGGAATATCCGAGTGCACGGAGAACAAAAGTGAGATACATAGATGAGGATGCAGTTGAATTGCTTCCGAATTTTGTGGCTGACATACCGTTTGTCAGCTTGTTTTCATATGCATAGCCAACATATTTATCTGCCCACGAGGGAACATCCAGAAATGGGTGCTTTCCTCCCTTTGAAAGAGCTTCTGCTTCTTTTCCGAGCGTGCGGATAAGCATAACGAGAGCTTCGATTCTTGTCGGCGCGCGACCGAGAGCAAAGTCCGTATCGGAAACACCTTTGAAAACTCCCAAAGCTTTAAGGTCTGTGGCGAGCTCTTCTTCAAAGCTGAGGCTGCTGCTTGCGGCAAACGCAACCGAAGGGATAAAGCTTGTAAGCATAACGGTACAAAGAATAAGCGATATAAGTTTTTTCATAGTTTGAATCCTCCCTTTTTCGATATCTATATATTACCATATAAAATGAGCAAAAACAATAGGAGAATCAAAAGAAGCTCTTTTGATTCTCCCGTAAAGTACACATTTAACGGAGTTTATAAAACGCGTCAGACGCTATCGGGCGAAGGTCGCAGACATCGAGAGAAAATTCTTGCGGATTTACGGTGCCGGCATAGGCTTCGATATCAGCAAACAGCTGCATAAATACAGATTGATTGCGAAGGTGGCTC
>JAFQVE010000607.1 GCA_017408185.1 Oscillospiraceae bacterium
ACCGGTGAGTATTTTTTAAAAATCACTTCACCGTCACGGTCTGTGTAAATTTCCAGCGGGTCGCCCTCACGAATACGCATTGTTCGACGGATTTCCTTTGGAATAACAACACGACCGAGATCGTCAATTCTTCTTACAATTCCTGTTGCTTTCATTATATAAATCCCCTTTTTGTTTTGATGTTATAACACTATTGTTTACATTCAAGGGATTTTTATGTAAGGAAAAACGTGGAGATAAATTTTTACATTCCGTTTTTGTAAGAAAAAGTTATTTAAGATTATCGTCGTAATGTGTGCGCTCACCGCCGATAAATTTCGCACGGCTCCGTGCACAGACAAGGTGTGCCGAACCGATATTTTTAACCGACAGACGGCAGGGAACAACAACAGGTCGCACATGCATACCGATAAGCGTGTCGCCAATATCCATACCCGCATCGGCGGAAATGCTCTCGAGCGCGACCGGATCGCGCATTGCGCCGTATGCCGCAGTAGCAAACGAGCCACCGGCTTTCGGCTGAGGAACAGCGTTGCATATGTATGCGTCTTTTGCCGCTTCGCGCTCAATAATAATGGCGCGGTTTAAATGCTCACAGCACTGTGCCGCAATATAAATTCCGGCAGGGGAGAATACTTCTGCAAGAGAATCATATATTAGTTTTCCAAGCTCGGCAACGCTTGATGTGCCGATTTTTTCGCCCATGACCTCGCTGGTGGAACAGCCTACGGCAACAATATCGCCACGGGAAAGCCCTGCATTTTCAATAAGCTCTTGCGCCGCAGTGTGCAGAGCGTTTTTTACATCTTCATACATTTTATTATACATCTCCTTATAAAAATATTGTACCACACAAAGAGTCGGTTTTCAAGATAATTGTAAGCTATATCAACAAAATTCCGGCAAAAATTGCGAAGAGAGCGCACGGAATGGATCCGCACGCCCTCTTCTTATGGTGAATGATGAGAAAGCTTATTAAAATTATCCGATTTGGATTAGAACATGCTTGATGCGTCGATTGTCTGAGCCTCAACAGTCTTGTGCTTGGATGTTGCAATGCGCTTTTTAAGCTCTTCATAGAAGAGATCCTCATCCAACGGAAGCTTGATTGTGGAATCAGTCCAAGAGGAGAGATACATTGCGTTGGAGAGAGTAAGCTCATTGAGACCGTCCTGTGCACCCGCATACATCTCCTCGCCACGGAGGATTGCACCTGCGAAGGAATTAAGCATAATCGCATGACCCGGAGCTTTGTTTTCGGGGAATTCATAGTTGATTTTTGTTATCTGAAGCGGCGGTTGGTTGATACCTGTGTAATCAGCAAGGCTCATACTGAGCTCGTTGATGGTAACCTTATCGTTTTCAACAATCATAGTGCCTTTGTCAAGTGCAATTTCAAGGCGGTTAGTACCCGGATTGATACCTGTTGATGTGATAAAGCTTCCCATTGCGCCGTTCTTGTATTTAAGGGTTGCAATAACATCGTCTTCAATCTCAACGTCGTGCCATTGGGCAACAGAGCACTTTGCGTAAATTTCTTCCGGCATACCGCAGAGCCATGCGAGAAGGTCAAGCTGATGCGGGCACTGGTTGAGGAGAACGCCGCCGCCTTCGCCTGCCCAGGTTGCACGCCATGAACCGGAATTATAATACTGCTGTGAACGGAACCAGGTCGTGATAAGCCAGTTTACGCTTCTGATCTGACCGTAAACACCGGAAGAAAGGATTTCCTTTGCCTTCTGGTACATCGGACGTGTTCTCTGCTGGAACATCATACCGAACTTAACGCCTGCGCGCTCCGCTGCAGCATTCATTTCGCGGATAGCCTTAGTGTAAACACCGGCGGGCTTTTCAAGCATGACGTGAATGCCGAGAGCGAATGCCTTCTGTGCAAGGACCGGATGGTCGTAGTGGGGAACCGCGATATAAACTGCATCTACAACGCCTGCCTTCATCATTTCTTCTGCATCGGAGAAATACTTGAAATCATAGTCTGCGTAATCCTTCTTTGCGGTCTCGATGCGCTTTTCATCCCAATCGCAGATAGCAGTAACTTCAATCTCAGGGCAGTTCTTATCCTTGACAACCCATTTTGTAACAGGGTTGCCCATATTACCATAACCGATAATACCAAGTCTTACCTTATCCATTTTTAAAACTCTCCTTATAAATTAATTTGAATTTTTTTACTTTACGTTAGGGAAACGGGATGTTACGTTCTCAAAGCTTCTCTTGAGGCACTCGAACTCATCCTCATCGTAGCACCAATCCTGCTCGACGAGCATATATTCGCAGCCTACCTTTGAGAGAGCGTTTATGTAGTCTTCATACGGAAGCTTGCCCTCAAAAATCGGACGGAGATATGCGGGGGTTTCGATGCTTCCGTCTGCCGGCTTGTCTGCAAAGTCCTTAAGGTGGATGCGGGAAAGGCGGCCCTTGAGCATATCAATAAGCGCCAAAACATCCTTGTCAGCAAATGCAGCCCAGCCAAGGTCAAGAGTAAAGTCAATGCTGTCTTCCGGGAAGTCTTCAAGGATGCGCTCGATAACGTCCTTGCCCTCTAACTTATCGAACTCAAACCAGTGGTTGTGGTAGAGGAGCTTTGCGCCCAGGTCACGCATTTTCTCTGCTGCCGGGAGATATACTTTTTTAAATTCATTGTATCCCTCAAGTGTGCCGCGCATATCCACTGGCATACCGCCGATACCGATGTGTTTGCATCCGAAAACAGCGTGCTGACGGACAACATCCTCTGTCTCTTCAATGATGCGCTTCGGAGCAATGTGTGTCATTGCACAGACGAGGTTGTTCTTTGCAAGCTCGTCGCGGAGCCATTCCGGCTCGTAGGCGCAGGTTCCGGAAACCTGAACCGAGCGGTAACCGATGTCGGCTACCTTTTTAAGAGTTGCAGAAAAATCCTCAAGTGTTTTTGTGTGGTTGTGGACCGTGTAAAGCTGTGCACCGATCTGCATGATATTTCTCTCCTTTTATGTGAATTTAATTATCTTTATATAAGAGCTTTAAGTGCGTTTACGCCTGCATCAAACGCTTCACGTTTTGTAGAATAATTATTGCCGATAACAGAGGTTGATCCCTCACGCTCAAGACCCGCAAGACCAACGAACTCATAAAGATGAGGTTCGAGAGTTATTACACCGCCGCCGATTGCCGCATAATTTTCAAGAAGCTTCGGAACATTTCCTGCGCCTTTGCCTGCGGGGACAATGACCTTGTCCGGACGGGCATCCTTCATATGCATATAGTCGATATACGGAGCAAGAAGATCCCACGCCTCAAGGGTATCCTGACCGCACTGTACGAAGTTTGCCGGGTCATAAACCGCACGAAGCTCGGGAAGAGCCTTGTGGATATCAACGCAACGTGATGCAATATCGCCGTAGATGTCCTTTTCGTTTTCGTGGCAGAGAGTGATGCCGCTGCCCTTTGCAACATCGACTAACACGCCGAGCTGCTCGATAACCTTGTTCTTGTATTTCGGAGCATCCTCCGGATTCATAAAGAAGCTGAACATACGAAGCTTTCCTGCTCCCGCAATGTTTGCAAGCTCAAGGGTGTGGCGGAAAAGCTCAACGTGAGCATCAAAATCGCCGTTGATATCAATCTTGCCTATCGGTGAGCCGATTGACCAGACCTTGATACCCTCACCGTCAAGGCGGTTGCGAAGCTGCTTCATTTCATCGCAGGTAAGTTCTGTTACGTTCTTACCGTCAACGCCGCGAAGCTCAATAAGCTCAATACCGTTGCCGTGAAGCGCGTCAATCTGACCGCTTACCGCCGGGTCTGCTTCGTCTGCGAAAGCACAAAGTTTAAAAATACTCATTTTTCTCTCTCCTCATTTATGTAATATTTATTATATAAATTATTTTTATTGTATCTCAATGCGAAAGTTTTCACAAGGTAAATTCTTATTTAAAAGAAAAATCCGCAGTCGTTGAGAATATGTCCACCATTGATATACAGGTTTTTTACGTTTCTCTGAAGGCTGGTTTCTTCGGGAAGCGCGGTATAGTCCTCAGAAACAGCAATTCCGGGAAAGACGTTGTTAAAAACTTGTGTGCCGTTGCACAGACACGGGTAATGTATGTATTTATCCTGAAACGCAAGAATATTCGACGTCGGCTTTAATACCTTACGTAAATCGCGGGACATAAGCCACGAGCGGCAGAAGAAAGCGCTGTAAGGGCGGTCGGGATAGTGCTTTGCAAGGATTTCTCTTGCACGCGCGTATGAAGCTTCCATAGCGGCAACGTCAAAGCTTTCTCTCGGGGGAATATGCACGAAAACAACGTTATCATCTTCCGAAAGGCAGAGCGACCACTGCGCTTTGTCAAGCTCACATTTTTTATCGGTAATCAGTCCGTCAACTATCGGGTATCCTATGACTTTATCCTGTGTTTCTTCGATTTCGGCGCGAAAGCTGCCTGTTTTATCCCCGCACCCTGCAGACCCAAGAATCTTACCGCTGCGGTGAACGTCAACTCCGTCTGCAAGCACGCAAATCTCACCATTTACGTTTTTGTATGCCTTGATGCCGGAAACTCTTTTTGCAGGCAAATCATATTTAAATCTGCCGATTCTTATCATTTCATTTTTTGCCACTCTGCGCATCCAGTTGAGTCTTCCTCTGTCGAAGGCAGGGCGACCGGTGTTGCGCAAAAGCATATCTACGCAGAAGTCATATTCCTGCATAGTGGCTATAATTATATCTTCGGGAATATTTCTTTCGCGAAGATGTGCCACGGTATCCGGCATTGTCGGAATCATCGGGAAGAGATGAAGAAAATCAAATGCCGTACCTTTTCCATGTGGTGCTTCGTAATCTGCGATATCTTCCGCACCATGGCGTATCCACTCTGCCATAATGCAGACTAGCAGACGCAAGGCAGGATTTTTTCTTACCTCAGCTGCGGATGCGAGAATTTCCTGCGTAAAAGAAGCAAGTGCAAAGCAGTCTGAAAGAGTTTTTGTTATGTATTCATCAGACAGTATGAGCGCTGCGTAAGGCTCGTATGTATCTTTAATTTTCTCATAAATTGTACCAAAGCTTTCGGGTTTTTTCGAAATCCCGAGCTCGTTACACATTGCTTCGAGAGTCATAGCAGCACCACTTTCTCAGTGTGATGTGTTAATTTTACAATAATACACTTTGCAAGTCAATAGCATATAATCGCACTTTTATATTGCAAATCGTTCTGGAATGGTGTATACTATCTATATATGGAGGTGAGGATGATGGCACAACACAACAAGACTTCTGCAATAGGGGGGAAGTTTCCGTCTTACGGCGGTTCGGTATCATATCCGCCGTTTTTCCCTCAACACATGCATGTTCACGAATGGTGCGAGGTTTTTTGTGTTTTTCGCGGTGACGGATATTATATAACTGAAGGGGCAAGGCATAAGTTTGAGCATGGAAGAATTTTTCTTATGAGACCCGGCGAATCACACAAGGCAGACCTTACGGGGGATGAGCCATATGACCGGATAACTCACCATTTTCCGGCTTCTGTTGTTGATGGGGTTGATCCGGAAAGGCGGCTTCTTGCACCGTTTTTCGACCGTCCGCTTGGGCAGTGCAACGTCTATGACCGTTCTGTTGCTGCACCGACGGGAATTTATGAGATGTTTGCAAGACTTCACGAGAAAAAAGCAAGCGAATATGAAACTGAGCTTAACACACGCGTTGTGCTGCTTTCGATTCTCGCAGAAATAAAGAAGCTGTTTGATGCAAAGCTTTATATCACTCCTGCAGAGAAAACGGAACAGATACGTGCCGTTATCGAGTATGTAAACAGAAACCTTACAGATGATATTTCGGTGGACTCGCTGTGCGAAAAGTTTTTTATAAGCCGCGGTCAGCTTTACCGGAGCTTCCGTTCGGCTACAGGCTCAACTGTATGGGACTATATTCTGACAAAAAGGCTTCATATGGCGCGTTCGTATATTGCTGACGGAGTAAGGGTGACCGAGGCGGCAACTGCCTGTGGATTTGGAGACTATTCGTCTTTTTACCGCGCGTATACAAAAAAATACGGAGTTATTCCGTCAGCAGATGATATACGCGGATAGATTGAAATGAATTCGGACAGGTAAGGAATGATTATGAGAATGCGGATACTTATAGATGCGGACGGATGTCCGGTTGTTGACATCACGGTTGGAGTTGCGCGGAGGTTTTCCGTGCCATGCCATATATTTTGCGATACCGCTCATGTTTTTGACAAAGAGGGAGCAGAAACTCACATCTTGCCCAAGGGTGCTGACAGTGCGGATTTTGCGCTTGTCAATTTTGCCCGGCGCGGGGATGTTGTTATAACTCAGGATTACGGTCTCGCGTCAATGGCGCTCTCCCGCGGTGCAATATGTATAAATCAGGACGGAGATGAATATACCGGGGAGAATATAGACGCACTTCTGCTTGCCCGCCATACAGCGAGGAAGATAAGAAACAGCGGAGAAAGGCTCAAAGGTCCGCCGAAGCGTACACCTGAGCAAAATCTCCGCTTTGAAAGAAAGCTTACGGAAATAGTAAAAGGATGAATAAAGACCCGGACGGTAAAAAAGTCAATCAGGCTTTTTTGCCGTCCGTTGTTTATAAATGTTATATCATTGTGGGACTGCCGGGAAATTCCCCGAGCTGTACAAGAGAAACCGCGCCGCTGTCGTTTACTATTATGTGGTCATCAAGATGGATTCCGGCATAATGCAACACATTGTATATAATTTTAGTTGTATGGATATCGTCGGACGAGGGAATAAGATCGCTGTTCGGATGATTGTGTGCAATAACAACGCGCTCTGCACCGCTGTTCATCACAAAATCGAGAAGCTTTCTCATATTTACATCAATGGAACGAATGCCGCCCTCAAACAACGTTTTGCAGGCTATCAGCCGGAACTTCGAATCAAGACACATAGCTGCAAAAACTTCATCTGTATATCCGGTAAGCTTGTCCTCCAGGTATGCCATAATTGTGTCGGCATCAGTGAAAATCTTACTGTCATTCCATTTGCTGAGCTTATACTTTCTGTAAAAAGATGGGACTGTTTTCAGAAAGGTTGCTGAAGCTTCACCGATTCCGTCAATCTTAAGAAGCTCGCTCTTTGGTGCATCTATAATCTTGGCAAAGCTCCCGAATGTTTCGATAAGCGCTCGCGAGACCTTGCCGGCATCGCGGCGTGGCACAACATTGTGGATAATTCTTTCAACAACATAAATTTCGGGTATTGTGTCAATGTTTTCTTCTTCAAAGCGATCGCGAATTCTTCCGCGGTGTCCGTCTGCCAAATTCAAGCACCCTTTCGGAAAAGTTATTTTTTAATAATCCCGGCTGTAACAGCCGGCATAAGGATCAAAAATGCAAGCTGGGGGAGAAGATATCTTATGCTTTCAGCATTGATTTCAACAAGCCCTCCGGCGAAAATGGGAGATAAAAGCTCCGTAAGAATAAAGAATATTCCGAAGAAACACGTAAAAACAGCAACGTGTTTCTTGTTTTTGCCGAGGATATGTGCCGCAACCGAGTAACAGAACATAAGAATGGACAGATATGAAAATATCATAGGAGCGTAGTTTGCGATTACCGGATCCGAGATTTTATCACGGAAAGCGAGAATAAGCATAAAGCACGCCCAAAAAGAAGGTACGGCAGAAAATACGCAGTAGGTAACGTCATCACGCTCCGCAAAAGAAAATTTAGCAAGAACAAGGAATGCGACTGCGCAATAAACTGAAAAGAGACCAAGAATAAGCGTGGGGACGCTGAATTCATCAAGCAGCGAACATAGCGTCATTGCGGCATAAACAAGAATAAAAGCCGATGCCGTAACCGTGGAGAGAAAAAGGATTTTTCCGAGCTTTTCTGATTTTATTTCAAAACCGTTTTTTAAGAGAAACGCGGCAAGAATTGCAATGAGCGCTGCAATGACGCACACTGCAACAAGGCCGTATGTCGAGGGCTCTCCGCTGCGCAGAATGCCGGTTTCGAGATCATACGCATGCTTAATCTGAGATGCGCGGAGAAATGCGCCGCATATCCCGGTGACAACGGGGAGCGCGAACAAAGATGGAAACAGCTTGTTTTTCATCAGATATCACCCTTATCTGTTATTTAATGCAGTATATTCGGTGTTTCGGGATACACACTTGTATGCCGGACGCATAATTCTTCCGCCGGTAAGCGCCTCTTCTATGCGGTGGGCGCAGAGGCCGGCAACGCGGGAAATTGCGAAAATAGGAGTAAAGAGATCCTGCGGTATGCCGAGCATTTCATAAATCAAGCCTGAATACATATCGACGTTTGCACAAAGCGGCTTGTCGTTGTTTTTAACAGTGCGGAAGACCTCCGGGGTAAGGCGCTCAACAGATTCAATAAGCTCGAATCTGTCAAGATAGCCCTGCTTCTCGCAAAGTGATTTTGCGTGCTTCTTGAGGATAACGGCACGCGGATCGGATTTTGTGTAAATAGCGTGACCCATACCGTAGATTTTTCCGCTCCTGTCTCCGACCTCGCGACGGATGATTTTTGAGAGATACTCAGAAACCTCATCATCACTCTTCCAGTTTTTTACGTTTGCTTCGATATCCTTCATCATATCTACAACCTGCTTGTTCGCGCCGCCGTGGAGAGGACCTTTAAGGGAGCAGATTGCAGATGCGATTGCCGAATATGTGTCCGTTCCCGAAGAGGAAAGGACGCGGCAGGTAAATGCGGAGTTGTTACCGCCGCCGTGCTCTGCGTGGAGAATGAGGCACTTATCAAGAAGCTTTGCCTCTTCGTCGGTATATTTGCGGTCGGAGCGGATGCAGTACAGCAGAATCTCTGCCGCAGAAAGATTATCCGGCGGAACATGGAGATACATACTTTTATTTTCGTAGTAGTGGCGCTTTACCTGATATGCCTGAGCGGCGATTATAGGGAGACGTGCCACAAGGTCAAACGACTGGCGCATCATATTCTCAAGTGAGGTATCATCGGCGTTTTCGTCAAAGGAATACAGCGCAAGAACCGAGCGCGCAAGCTTGTTCATAACGTTTGCGCTCGGTGCTTTGATAATCATATCCTCCGTGAAGTTGTGAGGAAGGGTTCTGTGGTGTGCAAGAATATCG
>JAFQVE010000608.1 GCA_017408185.1 Oscillospiraceae bacterium
ATTATTTTTTTGGGAAAGCGCAACCCTGCGTTGCGGGAAATCACATTTCGGCATTGGGATCCGGCTCAAATCCCGGCTCGTAATCAAGACCTTCATTGCGAAGGCAGAAGAGATATTTTGCATAGACTGTGGAGAAAAGCGCATTGTAAACGAAGAGAAGCCCCGAAAAGCAGCCCGCAGCAATGTCCCATCCGAAATACGATGCGCGAAGCCCCATAAGCTCTGATGTTCTTTGGCGGGTTATCTTCTGCATCGTGCGGAAGGATTTCCACGCGCCGCCTGTTTTCCCCTCAGCGAAGATGAAGAACGCAAACTTGCAGACGCTTATCTTAAGAATCCAGACAACCATTACAATGATATAAAGAATAAAGCAGAGATAAACAACAAAGGCGGAATTTATCACAGAGCCGAGATACATAAAGAAAAGAGGCGGGGCAAGAAGCGCAATCGCCCAGAGAAGGCTCCAAATTGCTGTGATAAGGAAAAGACCGATGGAGGAAAAGACTGTCCCGAGGCTTGTGAACGGTGAAAAAACATGGGAAAGCTTCCCTCGCTCGCCCGATGCCACGGCAAGGTAAAAGCGGTGGATACCGACCGTGAACGGACAATTGATGAGAAGATAGATAATGCCCGTCACAACAAACGACGCGATGGTGCGTGAGGTTATCGTTTCCGGAAGAAAAAGTGAAAAAAGCTTCATCATATCTCCGCCTGCGGCGATAATTTCCTCTTCAAGAGGCATGCGCAAAGGCAACGTGCCCAAAACAAGCATAGGAATAAAAGAAGAGATAAGCGTGATAAGAAACGAGCGCAGCCAGCTTCCCTGCATGGCTTGCGATGATGCCGCCTTCAGTAAGCGGCGGTTTACGGGTCTGTATCCGAACATATTTATAACCTATCCTTTCGCGGAGCTTCGGAAAAAGCATATTATAAAGCTTTTTCTTCTCCGTTTTACTTGATGATTTTCATATTATATTAGTATACACTATTATAAAGTAAATTTCAACCTTTACAAAACAACTTTCGGCGTGTATAATTATAAAGGCTGTTAAGTCAGATATCGTGAAAGGAAGGAGATGCGGCAATGCAGCTTAAAAACTGTGCCGTTATAAATGATTTGACGGGCTTTGGAAGATGCGCGCTGAATGTTTCAATACCGGTGATGAGTGCTCTCGGTGTTCGTGTGATGAGTGTTCCGACCGCTGTGCTCTCCAACCACACCGCGTTTGATGAATATTTCTTCCGTGACCTTACCGAAAGCTTAGAGGGATACCTTGAAGGCTTTGATAAGCTCTCGCTTTGCTTTGACGGGATTTACACCGGCTTTCTCGGCTCAGAGAGGCAGGTGGATATAATCTCACGTTTTATTGACCGTGCAAAGGGAGAAAGGACTCTTCTTTTCGTAGACCCGGTTATGGGGGATGACGGAAAATTATATTCTACATATACAAATGAGCTTGTGGAGAAAATGAAGTGCCTTGCAGCGCGTGCCGATATAATCACGCCGAATCTTACGGAAGCTTGCCTGCTTGCGGATGAGAGCTATGAACGCTTTACGGCGGCAAGCGATGAAGTACTTATCGCTCTTGCAAAAAAGCTGTGCTCACAAGGCGCGCGAAGATGTGTGATTACCGGAATATACCGCCGCGGCCGCGTTTTCAACATCGTGTATGACGGTGTCCTCAATGAAAGCTATGTAACTTCATCAAAATATATAGCAAGGCAATTTTGCGGAACGGGAGATCTTTTTGCATCGCTTCTTGTCGGGCATCTTCTTCGCGGGGAACCGTTGCGCCGCGCTATACGAAAGACCTCGCGGTTTATTTGCCGCGCTGTAAAGCTTTCTGAGCGTCTCGGCGTCAGCCCGACCGATGGCGTAGCGTTTGAGCCTATTTTACATCATATATAGCAAAACGATATATATTTACAGGAGGAAACCACTATGTCAAAGGATATTTCACAAATTGATAAAAATCTTGCTGTGCCTGCAGAGATAAATGCACCGGACTGCGTTTTTCACAACGTAAAGGAAGAACCGTTTGAGATTTACGGGCTTTATAACGCGAAGTCGGAAGAGATTTTCCGCCGCCTTCCGGAAAGCGATGCAAAAGCAATAAGCGAAGGTGTGGAAAAGCTTCACATTCACACTGCGGGTGGCAGAGTCCGTTTCTCAACTGATTCGGAATATATAGCAATCCGCGCAAT
>JAFQVE010000609.1 GCA_017408185.1 Oscillospiraceae bacterium
GAGAAGGTGAAGAGCGTCGCAAGGCAGAGTATGCCGACTATTCCCCAAAGCGCACATTTTGCCCAAAGCTTTTTTACATAATACGCACAAGCTGCGAGCATCGGTGCGGTCATAACGAGAAATGCGCCCATGACGTTTGGACTTCCGAAGATGGAATATACGCGGGTGCGGACGCCGACCTCTGCCTGTGCAACCCACTGTGTGGGCATCGGTGCTTTTGTGATATATTGGTAAATGCCGTGAAAGGCAATAACCGTTGCCATTGCGCACATTGTAAAATAAAGCGTTCTGAAGTCATCATCGTTTTCAATAAGACGTGTGAGGACATAAAACCACAGCATAAACTGGCATACGGCACGCCAACCGCCGATTGCAGGACCCATTTTAGGAGAAACAACCGCAACAAGAAGAATGCCTACCGATACAAAAAACAGAAGCGGCATATCAACCGGTGTCACGCGCGGTTTGATGAGCTCTGACGATGTCATAATTCTGTACAGGATATATCCGATGCAGAAAATCATAAAAGCCTCATCCCATATCGAAGAGAGAAAACCGATTTTAAGCACATCGCGTACGATAACGTCAATCGGGAGATAAAGCGCGAATACGGATATGAGGAATTTTCTCATTCCCAGCTTTTTGAAAAACGAACAGATTGTGCTGTTGCAGATTATGCGGGAAGAAAAAACAGCTCTGCACGCACGAAGAAACATGCTTTCTTCAAAAACGGGGCGAAGCTTTGCTCCAAAGCCGAAGAGAGCTTTGTTAAAACCGTAAAAAAGCTTATAAAGCTTTGAGAAGACAATCTTCGGTGTTACGGAGAAAAAAGCGTGAAACACACGCCGCGTTACCGAATCGTGATAGCAACGCTTACAAAACGCGGCTATCTTTCCGGGAATACTTCCGGGAAAGGCGAGTGCGAAAACTGCACACAACCGCGCAATGAAGCAATTTTTGAGCATATTATCCATCAAATTCTACCTTCTCGATAATTGCGTTCACTTCTATTGTCTGGGTTTTGAAGGTGAAGCCACGGCCGATACGGATTTCCTGAGTTCCTATTTTTAAAATCGGGTCGTTTTTCGACTGCTTTGCGTGTATTTTTATAAGCAGGTCAGACTTTTGCGGGTCCTCTGCGGTGATAAACTTTCCTTCATCGCTTGTTGCCGCTGCAAGATATGGAACACTTTCTACCGATACAACCTCGGCATCGACATAGTCACTGCCCATGATAAGGCGTTCGCCCGGCTGAAGCTTTAATACTTCTTCTTCGAGATAGTCCATTGCACCGCGCACGCGCATAGTGACCGTCATATCGGATTTGGGAGCGATTACATCGCTTGCCGCGGGTGCTGCAAGCTTATACACGGCCGCGACGGCAACAAGAGCGATGCACAGAAGAATTACGAGGTCAATGACGTTTATAACGCCGAAGAGCTTTCCTTTTTCGTTTACGATTTTCATAATTTAATTTTCCTTTCGTTTTATATTACTTGACCGATTACGAGTTATATTATATAATAATTGTAAAGATATAACAACTGTTTTTTTGTAAATTTTTCAAAAAAGAGGGAATTCATTTGAAAATACTGCATATGATAGGCGGCGGCGACGTGGGCGGCGCGAAAACGCATGTTCTTTCGCTTGTTGCGAAGCTTGCGGAAGAAAACGAAGTTCTTCTGGTCAGCTTCCGCGAAGGAGAGTTTGCAGACGATGCAAGGAAGATGGGGATAAATACTCTTGTCATAAAGAGCGCAAATCCGCTGCGCGACGTCAGAAAGCTTCGGCAAACAATAAAAGACGGCAATTTTGATATTATCCATTGCCACGGTGCAAAGGCAAACGTTATGGCGACGCTTATAAAACGCCATATTTGCGTGCCGGTTATAACTACCGTTCACAGCGATTACAGGCTTGACTATATGGGCAATATCATAAAGCTTCTAACTAACGGCTTGCTCAATACCGTGGCGCTTCGCGCACTTGACGGATATATCGGGGTTACGGATGCGTTTGTCGATCTTCTTATTGAGCGCGGATTTGACCCGCACAAGCTTTATACCCTCAATAACGGCATTGATTTTAAAACCCTGCGTGCTCCAAAGATATCAAAGGCAGAGTATCTCGCACAGTTCGGAATACAGCTTACCGAAAATACGGTTGTTTGTGGCATTGCGGCACGCTTTCATCCGGTAAAGGATATTGCAACTGCTGTTCGGGCGGTTGCGTCTGTTCGTGAAAGCTGTCCGGAGCTCTATCTGCTTCTCGGCGGAGACGGGGAACAGGCGGAAATGCTGAAAAGCCTTGTTTCGGAGCTTGGTCTTTCTGACAGAGTTATTTTCGTTGGATGGATAGAGGATATGGATTCATTCCTTAATGCTGTTGATATAAGCGTTATTTCGTCTGTGAGCGAAGGGTTTCCGTACAGCATCTTAGAGTCTGCCCGTGCGAAATGCACAATGGTTTCTACTCCCGTAGGCGCGATGCCTGAGGTGATTGACAACGGCATTAACGGTTTTCTTTTTGACGTTGGGGATGTTCAGGGGCTTGCACAGCATCTGGAAATGCTGTATAACGACCGTGATGCCTGCCGTGAATATGCGGACAAGCTTTATGAAAAAGCAAGCAAAAAATATTCCTTTGAGGCAATGGTTTCGGCACAGCTTTCCATATACGAACGTGCGCTTGAGATGTATTCACATAAAAAGAAGAAACGCACGCAGGTTACTGTGTGCGGCTCATACGGAAGAGGAAATGCGGGGGATGACGCGATACTGAAAGCGGTTATCCGTGAAATACGCGAGGTCAGCCCGGCTTCGGAAATATGCGTAATGTCAAAAAATCCTGCCGAGACGAAGAAGAGATACCGTGTCCGCTCAATATACACATTTAATATACTTAAAATGCTCCGCGCTTTTTCGCGCTCGCATTTGTATATAAACGGCGGAGGAAGCCTTATTCAGGACTCAACCTCAAGCCGCTCGCTGTACTTTTACCTTCTCACTCTTATGTCAGCACGTATTTGCGGTTGTAAGGTGATGATGTACGGTTGTGGCATAGGACCGGTGAAAAGAAAGAAAAACCGTACTCTTGCCGCGAGGGTTATTGACAGGAATGTTGATTGCATAACTCTTCGCGATCCGGATTCTTTTGAAGAGCTTCGGGATATGAGGGTTTCGCGTCCTGAAATGAAGCTTGCGGCGGATCCGACGCTTGGAATTGCACCGGCAAGCGATTCAGAAATCAGCGCAGCTCTCAGTGCAGAAGGGATCGCGGAGAATGAAAAATACCTTTGTCTTTGTATGCGTAATTGGAAAAATATTGATGCTGTGCTTAATGAAATAGCCGTTGCGGCGGATTATGCCGCGGAAAAGCACGGACTGAAGATTGCCCTCATCCCGATGGAACGCAAAAAGGATTTGCCGATTGCAGAGCGGCTGGCAGAAAAGATTTCGGCACAGTCGGTTGTTGTGCGCGGAGAATATGACGTCCATTCCGTTATAGGTATATTGTCAAAGATGCACGTTATAATGGCGATGCGGCTTCATGCCCTTGTTTTTGGTGCCGGGCAGGGAGTGCCGACAATCGGCATTGCATATGACCATAAGGTGACAGGGTTTATGAACTATATCGGCAGAGAAATGTGCGTGCAGTATGAGGCGTGCAATGCAGAAATACTGAAAGCCTTCATTGACCGCACAGCAGATGATGCAGAATATAATGATGCGATGAAGCGCGCATGCATTACACTTCGCGAAAACGAAAAGCAAAACACGGAAGAGCTGAGAAAATTTTTCAAATAAAAGAGGTAAAGTTGAAATGAACAAAATAGTATGTCTTTCCACAAGCTGTTATCATCCGTTTCCGACGAGAAAGCAGCACGTGATGAACAGAATTTCAGCAGAGGAAATTCTGTATTTCGACCCGCCGGTCACATACCTTGCACCGTTAAAGGACAAGAC
>JAFQVE010000610.1 GCA_017408185.1 Oscillospiraceae bacterium
AACGTTTTGTTTTTGCACTCTTCTACATAGTATTTCGGTGTATATTGAAATTTTATATATGAATGGAGAAGTGATAGCTTAATGGCACAAAAATTAAAAGTATTCGCTCTTGGCGGATTGAATGAAATAGGTAAAAACATGTACGTCTATGAGTACGCAGGCGAGATAATCATAGTTGACTGCGGCGTTGCGTTTCCGGACGATGATATGCTGGGAATAGACCTTGTTATTCCTGATATAACTTATTTAAAAAAACACAAGAACCGTGTTCGTGCAATACTCATAACCCACGGTCACGAGGACCATATCGGTGCGCTTCCGTATGTGCTCAAAGAAATAAACGCACCTATATATGCAACAAAGCTTACTGCGGGAATAATCGACAAAAAGCTTGAAGAGCACAATCTGCTTTCCAAGGTAAAAATAAAAATTGCATCTCCCGGCGATAAAGTAAAGATAGGAAGCTTTGTTGTTGAGATGATTAACGTCAACCATTCAATTGCGGATGCGGTTGCACTTGCAATTACAACGCCGCTGGGCACCGTCATTCATACGGGTGACTACAAGCTTGACATTACGCCGATTCAGGGCGAGATGATGGATCTTGCACGTCTTGGTGCGCTTGGCAAACGAGGAGTGCTTGCTCTTCTGGGTGAGTCCACCAATATTGAGCGGCCCGGATATACGCTTTCGGAATCTACGGTCGGCGATACTTTTGAATCACTGTTTAAAGACTGCAATCAGCGCATTATTGTAACAACCTTTGCATCCAACGTCCATCGCGTGCAACAGATTATCCATGCGGCGGCAAGATACGGAAGAAAGGTTGCAATAAGCGGGCGGAGCATGGAGAATATTATGGAGGTTGCGAAGAACCTCGGTTATCTTGATATTCCGAATAACGTTCTTGTTGACCTTAATACGATTAACAAGCATCCGAAAAACAAGACTTGTATAATAACTACGGGAAGCCAGGGTGAGGCTATGTCCGGTCTTTACCGGATTGCTTTCTCGGCACATAAAAAGGTTGAGATAATGCCCAATGACCGCGTTATAATATCAGCAAGTCCGATTCCGGGTAACGAGAAGGCTATAAGCAACGTTATAAACGAGCTTTACCGCAAGGGTGCTGAGGTTATTTACGAAAAGCTTGCGGATGTTCACGTTTCCGGTCATGCCTGCAGGGAAGAAATAAAGCTTATGCTTGCGCTTACAAAGCCGAAATATGTGATCCCAATCCATGGCGAGCACCGACATTTGAAAGCGCATGCGGCGCTTGCTGAGAGTATGGGCGTTAAGCCCAAGAACATCTTTGTTGCGGATATCGGCAGAGTTGTTGAATTCACCGAAAAGGGTGCAAAGCTCGGCGCAACGGTGCCGTCGGGAAAGGTATTTGTTGACGGCTCGGGTGTTGGTGATGTTGGTGCGGTTGTACTGCGTGACAGAAAGCACCTTGCCGAGGACGGCATAATAACAGTTGTTATGACACTCAGCCGTGAGACCGGGCAGATTCTTGCAGGACCGGATATTGTCACCCGCGGATTTGTATATGTGCGTGAGGCAGAAGACCTGATGGAAGAACTTCGTGCGTTTGCGGCGGAAACGCTTATTACCTGCATGAAGGGTAAGCGGACAGACTGGACAACGATAAAGACGTACGTTAAAAACAGGCTTTCTGACTATCTGTATCAGAAAACAAAACGTACACCGATGATTCTTCCGATAATCATGGAGGTCTGAATACCGGGAGGTGCAAAAATCTTTGCACCTCCTCTTGAAAATGAAAACCCTCGGGTGTATAATAAATGGCAAGAGGTGAGAAAAATGCCCGGATACGGATTTGTCAGAAACGAGCTTGAGATAAAAACGCTTACGCTTCATGTGCTTGCATATGCAAAGCTTTCGGTTACATTCGATGAGCTTATGCGATGTGCGTTTGTGGATGACGCGATAGATTATTTTAAATTTGCAGAGTATCTTGACGGTATGGTCAATAGCGGTCACGTTGAAATCAACTCCGATACGGGAGTTGACAGGTATTCAATAACGCAAAAAGGGCTTCGAGATATTGAACATATACGTTCGTCAGTTCCGGGATATGTTCTCCGTAAGGCAGAGAAAGCGACGGATGAGGTGAAGCGTGAGGTTATAAGAAAAAGCTTTGTCAACGTGAAGGTAGAGGAGGATGGAGAGGACAGATTCCGCGCCGTTTGTTCGCTTACCGATGATACGGGAGAGATTTTTTCTTTTTCAATGGCAGCACCGTCGCGTGCTGAAGCAAAGAAGTTTACGGCAGGATTTTTCGGTCACGCAGAAAAGATATATAACGAGTTTTTGCGTGTTATGATTGAAAACTGTGATTAATTTCGAAAAAAGTGCTTGACATTGCGTTTGTTTTTTAGTATAATATATAGGCTCAATGTTTGGGCCTTTAGCTCAGTTGGCTAGAGCTCCCGGCTCATAACCGGATGGTCCTGGGTTCGAGTCCCCGAAGGCCCACCAATCGTGTCAGTATCCGAAACCGTATTTTTCTTTGGATTGGCTCTGTGCCAACTCATTGATTTGAAACGGTAAGGCTGACAAAAAGCACCGAGGTTTTCACGCCCCGGTGCTTTCGTTTTATCTATAATATTCTTTTACCGCTTGAGCGATTAACTTTGCGAACGC
>JAFQVE010000611.1 GCA_017408185.1 Oscillospiraceae bacterium
GACAGAGGCAGCGGATACAGTTGAGAGCTTTGGAAACCGGGAGCTCCAGCTCGAAGGAAACACGAGCTATTATCTTCTTTTCCGTGTTGTCGGCAATGATGAACGGCTTACCTCGACAGGAGGAATGCAGACTGTTTTCAAATCCTTTAAGCTTACATATGTTCCGTCGGTTGCGGATGAAGCGTTTGACTATGCAGAAGAGGCATATACCGCATCCGATACTGCAACGGTAACAGCGCTTGCTGCATACGGAAACGGTGACGCAGTTGAAGACAGCGAGGTTATTTCATTAGGAGCAGTTGAATACGGCAAAGCATGCACTGTATCAGTAAAAGACGAGACCGTAGAAAAAGAGGGCAAAACCTACAGCTTCCTTTACTGGGCAAGAGGTGCAGTAACCGGGAATCCAAACAAAAAGGTTCTTTCAACTGAGGCGAGCTTCAGTTATATGCCATCAGAGGGTAATAACATCCTCATCGCAGTTTATGAGGAGCCGGGAGCAGAGAAATCAGAGGCGTTCTACAACTATAACGGTCAGCTCCTTGCAGATTTGAATACTGAAAACGGAAAGCTTCCCACACTCCCCTCTATGGCAGGCTTTGAAGCTCCTGCAAAGAAGTGGGTGCAGCTTGGAACAAATGCGGAATTTGATGCAGGCGCGGATGTTTCGGGAATTTCCGGCGGCAAGGTGTTTATGGCAAAGTACGACGCACCAATAAGCAATATTGAAATAACAGTAAACGGTGTGGCTGATACATATTCCTACGGTGATACTGTAACCTGCACGCCGTCTGCTCCCGAAGGCAAGGTTTTTATGTACTGGACAAAGACAGTCGGCGGAGCACAAGAGGCAGAAATCGTAAGCATGGAAGAGAATTATAGCTTCTCCGCATGGGAAAGCTGCACTGTCACGGCGGTGTACGGCGATAAAGTACCGTCGCTTGCGAAAGCAATGCGGAAAATCGTTATCGGCACATTTGCAGCAGGTAGCGAGAATGCAATTATGGCAGAATTTATCGGCTTTGATGACGCTTTGGAAAAAGGTATCATGCTCGGAGAGCAGAAGCTTGCGATGACAACAGATAAAACTCAGTTTACAGTTATAAACGATGATACGGGCGCTGCGTCCGTTGTCGGCTATGCAATAGTAAGTGACGGAAACGGCGGCTATAGCATAATAACCGACGGCGCTGAGAAATAAGAAAATAGCATGAATGATAGCGGAGGTAGGGGGGTATCTTACCTCCGCTTTTAAAAACCGAAAGGATGGAAAATCATGAAAATCAAATCTTTAACATCGTTGCTGTTGGTGTTTGCAATGCTTTTGTCAATTTTACCTGCCGGCATTGTATCAGCAAACACAGACGCATTTGAAGGGTATGAGTATGTGTTCACGAGAGATGCGCTCGGGTCTGACGACGATGTTCCGGTAGCAGAGCTTGCAGCTATGACGCTCGACACACCGCTTCCCGAAAAATCCGATCCGTGGAGAGCGGCGACGCATAACTATATTGCGGCAGTAAGCGCAAAGGATACGGGAATCGATGTAAACACAACAGCAAACCGCAACAATGTAGCGTGTTTTGCCATAGAACTTAAGGTGGAGCAGGGCGGAACATTTGTTCCGAGTCTTGTCTACAGAGCGTCGAAAAAAGCACCGATTATTGATTTATACCTTGTCAAAGCAGGAACAACATCGGGGAATGTTAATACATCGGATTTTAGTTTTAAAGAAAAGGTAGGCACAGGTGGTGACGGCAGAGATGGTAAGGTTTATGCATATATCAACGCAATTGGGCAGGAGTCGGACGGCATTTATATCCTGAAGGATGACTTCAACATGTATGCGACAGAGGCAGCGGATACAGTTGAGAGCTTTGGAAACCGGGAGCTCCAGCTCGAAGGAAACACGAGCTATTATCTTCTTTTCCGTGTTGTCGGCAATGATGAACGGCTTACCTCGACAGGCGGAATGCAGACCGTTTTCAAATCCTTTAAGCTTGCGCCGCCTGAGGTAGAGCCCGTGGATGAGCTCAGCTCATTTTCGCTTTCATCAAGCTCCGGTACAGTATTGGTCGGAGAGACGGTGGCCCTCACGGCAACTGCAATGTATTCGCTCAGTGGCACGAAGATTCTGACCGAGGGTGTTACATACAAAAGCTCGGATGAAAATATCGCAGCGGTATCACCTGACGGTGTTGTTACCGGCATCAAAGAGGGAAACGTAACAATAACGGCAACGGTTGACGGAACAGAGATTTCAGATACTGTTGACATTGCGGTAAAAGAGATAAAACGCGCGACTAAGGAATATGTATATAGCTTCGATCGGGCAGCACTTGGCTCATCAGGCAATGTTCAGCGAACCACGCTCAACACGGTAGCATTTGATGATGTTGTCGCTTCGCTTTCGGCTCCGTGGAGACCTGCCGGCACTGCATATGTATATAACACATACGCGAATGCGAGCGGTCTTATGTGGAACGCGTATGAGAGCCGTGCTGACCAACGGATTGCAGCATACGCAATTGAGCTTAAGGTTGCTGAGAGCGGGATGTATATTCCGTCGCTTAGCTATCTTGCAAAAACGTACGCTCCGATAGTTGATGTGTATCTTGTTGAGAGAACCGATGCATCGCCTGAATTTGTATTCGGTGAATCGGGAAACGGCAGCGGGAATCTGCCGACGTATATTGGGGAACTCGGAGACGAATACAAGCTTGCAACGATTGATATGTATTCGGCGGAGGCAGAAACAAAGACTGATGCATTTGATGAGAGGTATCTTGATTCAGACAATACGTATTACCTTCTTTTCCGTGCAGTCGGAAAAAATGAGAGCTTTGCGCCGCTTGTTTCCGGTACAAGGCAGTTTCTGGAAGTGACCGCATCGTCCTTTAAAATCAAGCCTCCGGCGGGAGAATTTGATAAAATAGGGCTTTCCGTTCACGGTCTCCTCGGAGAGGATGACCCGATGCCGAATATGACGGAAAAACAGCTTGAATATAAGCTGTATGACGATGTGGGTATTTTGCTCGATGATATTAACGAATCGGAGCTGACCGTTGAATATTCATCGTCGGAGGAAACGGTTGCAGTGATTTCCGATACCGGCATTATTTCCGCAAAATCCTGCGGCAATGCTGTTATTACCGCGAACATCACATACAACGGAATATCGAGAAGTGAGGAATACAAGCTGCTTGTCGCACCTGCGGGCAGAAATATGATGGCGGATTTGAATCCCGATTTTGAAAACGACGAATGGGTGTGGGATTCCGTGCGTCAGGACGAGGCTCCCGAAGAGCCTGTATTCTTCCGCAGCGGCATTGAGACTGAGCCGAAGGACGGAGATGAGGATAACCGCGCACTTGCGTTTAACTTTGACCCGAGTGTGCCTATGCCGACAAATATTGCAACGATATTCTTAAAAAGAAACGGCGAGAGAGTTGAAGTCGAGCCGGGAAAGTTCTATCAGCTCACATTTAAGGTTAAAACGAATATAACAAAGCCGGAGGACGGCGAATATCCCACAATGCGTTACGGAATGTATGCATATAACAGTCCTACAGGCACGTCGAGCTCAGCGCTTGCTTTTGTTGCAGGGCGCGAGACGGATATAAACAAGATTGAAAACTGGGAAGAAGCCTACAGCGAATGGCAGGAATTTGTTGTTCCGCTTGCCGCACCGTCAGAATATGACGGGGAGATACTTTATCTTTCTCCGAGACTTAATATCAGAGCACCTGCGACAAGCGTCGGAAAAGCGGGATACAGCGGAACGATATGGATGGACGATTTCGAGCTCCGTGAGGTTGGCTATGCGGGAATTGAAATGGAGATTTCCGGAGATCCGTCTGCTGACGGAAGCGGAACCTTTACCGTATTGACAAAGCCGTATACAACGCTCGGGCACTATATTTCGATTGGCAGTGAATGTCTGCCGGGAGCTATTGAGCTTTCATCCTCCGATGAATATGTTGTAGCAGACTTTCAGGACAGCACGCGTACGGAGATATCAGGCGCTATGTTTGCCGCGTCAACCGTAGCTGAGACGGGAGGAAAAAACGGCACCGCCGAGATATCCGCAGTAATGACCTTAAACGGTATTTCAAGAAGCGGAAAGACCTCTGTCACGACCTCGGGATATGATATGAAGCTTCTTTATGCGTCCGCTGTGGCAGAGCCTGCAAGCGTTGAGGTTGGCGGAGCTTCGCAGGTTATTCCGACAGGCTTTATGTCCGATGGTTCTGCTGCCGATATGACGGGCGGCAGAATAATATACGAATCGCTCACTCCGGAGATTGTTTCGGTAGATGAAAACGGAAAAGTAACAACCCATCGCGCAGGAAAAGGAAAGCTCGCGGCAACGCTTGTTCTGGGCGGCAGCAGCGCATATACAGAGGTTGAGATCACGGTTACGGACTCTTCTCCGATAGTGTCG
The DNA here is from genome assembly GCA_017408185.1 of Oscillospiraceae bacterium. Next base: position 4,445 of record JAFQVE010000611.1, read on the forward strand.
GCTTCTCTTTCCGCTCCGGAAACGGTGGGATATCTCCGCGATGAAGCGCTTACGCTTACCGGAAAGATGCAGAGCGGCTATGATGCGGATTTTACAAACGCCGACATAAACTGGATAATCGAAAGCGATCCGGTCGGCGGCGTAAGCATTGACGAAAACAATATGATCTTCGGCGAGATTGAAGGGGCAAAAGCAACCGTCAAGGCAGAAATAACGATGGGCGGGGCAACTGTCACAACGAATGAAATTGCAGTTACAGTTGTTGAGAGCGATTTGCGTGATTTTGTTATTAACTTCGGCGGCGTTGCAGAAAAGGAAATCAGCGATGTCACGATTGAAAAATACGGGTGGGAGCTTGATACCGTAAATTCTCACAGCTCGGTGCTTGGAAGCTATCTGTACAACAGATATATATATGTTCTCACAAATGGTGTTGACCGCGATTTTGTTGTTGATTTTGAGGTTCCGTATACAGGCAATTATATGCCGGTATTTCTGAGCGGAGAGTCCAACGGTTACGGCTCGGAAAAGAGCTATATCTACATAGACGGTGTATATGTCGGTGAGTATAGGTTTTACGAGGAGAATATCGCGCCCCGAGATTTGCGCACAGTACATCTGGAGGCCGGTGTGCATAAGCTTACGCTCCGTCCGGCAGTGACGAAGACAGTCTCAAGAAACTATTATCAATATCCGCGACTTGTTCGTTTTGCGGCTGTCACATCTCTTCCCGGCGTAAAGGAAATTATAACCGAAAAAAGCGAATATGAAATTGCGGAAGGAAACAGCAAAGCGCTTTCTGCCGGGATAGTCATGACAGACGGATTTGTTTATGAATGGCAGAGGATGAGAAATAACGATACCGACCCCTATGCGGCTGTTACGTATACAAGCAGCGATTTGAATGTAGCATCGGTGGATGAAAACGGAAACATAACGGCGGTGGCTGTCGGAGATGCGTTTATCACGGTTAAGGTGATGCTGAACGGCGTAGAGACAACGAAGGAAGTCCCGGTTCACGTAGTTGCGGCAGGCACGGTTACAGAGGATGAAATGCTTGCAGCTGTCGAAATTGAAGCTCCGTTCTTTGTTATGAATCCCGAGGCTGCGGGTGTGCAGCTTACAGTCTCCGGTAAAAATTCAGAGGGCAAGGCTCTTGATATGACATCTGCGGAAGTCGTTTGGGCGATTGAAGATACTTCGGTTGCCGGTATTTCCGAAAGCGGATATGTGACACCTGCCGGTTTGGGCAGTACAAAAGTGACGGCGACCGTAACGGCAAGCGGAATTACGAAAACTGCCGAAAGCTATATTTCCGTGCGTGAGGGAAAAGTCGGCAGAACATATTACACGGACGAAATGGTTGCGGCGGCGAGAGAAAATATAACAAAATACAGTTGGGCAAAATCGGAATCCAAGTCTGTTATAGCCAACGCAGACAAATATCTCGGACTTGAAGATAAGCTGTGGGAAATGGTGCCCGGCGAAGGCATTCCGCGCGCAAATACAGTCGGCTTCAGAAGTGACCCGGATCGCTACACCTGCCGTTTCTGCGGGATAGACCTTCTTCAGAACCATGGCTCGTATTCATGGATATCAAATCCGCTCCAGCGTCCGTGGAAGATACAGTGTCCGGATTGTAAGCGTGTTTTCCCGTCCAATGACTTTGCAAGCTTTTATGAGCTTGGACGCGACGAGCACGGAATATTCAGCCGTGAGCTTGCACTTGAGCGCCATCAGGAAATGTTCGGCGGAACGTATGGCACGGGATATCTTAAAAATACGCTTTATCCCGAGGTCGGAACCGCAAGCAGTAAAGTAAAGCTTACAGGAAATGAAACTCCCGAAAAATGGGGCGTTGATGACGGCTATGGCTATGACACGGGAAGAGTATATTCAAACGGAACAAAAGAAATTCACACATATATTGCGTATTATAACCACTACGGCCTGTGGCATAACAGCGGCAGTAACAATGCGGGAACAATAAGCAATGCCATAAATACGCTTGCTGAGGCGTATATGTTTACCGGAGATGAAAGGTATGGCAGAGTCGGCGCAATACTGCTCGACCGCGTTGCGGATGTATACCCGGGATATGACCTCCGCCCGTATTTGCTTGACTACTCAAATTCCGACGGCGGAACGCGTGCGGGCAAAATAATAGGCAAAATTTGGGAAGTGAATATTGTCCGTACACTGTCCAAAGGATATGATGCATTCTTCCCGATGTATGACGACCCGCAGGTTATATCCTTCCTCAGTGAAAAGGCAAAGAAGTACAACAACACAGAGATAAACGACAAATCTACTCCGGAAAAGATAAGGAAAAACATTGAGGACGGAGCGCTTCGGGAATCCTTCAGAGAGGTGCAGCGTGCTTCAATTCACGGAAACTTCGGCGCTCACCAGTCTGCGATTGCGCAGGCGGCAATAGTGCTTGATACCCAGCCGGATACCGGTAAGATGATTGACTGGCTGTTTGCTTACAGCGAAACGGATCATGCGACCTACAACACAGGCGGTGAAATAAACAAGCGCCTTGTGAATGATGTTTCGCGTGACGGTCAGGGTAATGAGTCCGCTCCGGGCTATAACAGGATATGGGTAACTCAAACCACCGAGGTTGCGTCAGTGCTCGCAAAATACGATGAATATGAGGGTGCAAACCTCTATGAAAATCCGAAGTTTGTGGGGATGATAAAATCGTATGCTCCGCTTACGTTGGTGCGCCGCGGTCTTGCACCGATAGGCGACAGCGGTACTGCAGCATTTTATTCACTTCTGCCCGATAACGACGATGTTATGATAAACGCATTTAAAGAAACAAAGGATGTCGAGATCGCTCAGCATCTGTATTTCCTGAAGGGTGGTAATTTAGACAACCTGCATTATGACATCTACACAAGAAATCCCGAAAGCCTCAGCGATGAAATAGAAGCGATTATAGAGGAGCATGGCGAGTATAACTACGACAGGAGCTCGCTGCTTTCCGGCTATGGCTTCGGAGTACTGCGCGACGGAACACTTCACAAATCTGAAGGAAGCGGAGTTGTCAAAGATATGCAGCATGATTTCTGGATGTACTTTGGCGGTGCGGCATCCCACGGACATTCCGATAAGCTGAATCTCGGTATCGAGGCATACGGACTGCCGATGACAACAGACCTCGGATATCCTGAAACGGCGAGCAAAGACCCGAACCGCAATCAGTGGCAGGGCATAACGCTTTCGCACAATACGGTAGTTGTAAATGAGGATTCACAGGCGACCGGCAGTTTTACCGGTGTTCCTCTTCATTTTGATACAAAGGACACCCGTGTTAAGGTTATGGATGTTGATGCGTCCATGGTATATGCCGAGGCAGATGAATACCGCCGCACAATAGTTATGGTAGACTTTGACGATGAAATATCCTACGGCATCGACTTCTTCAAGGTGCTTGGAGGAAACGATCATCTCTATTCCTTCCACGCGACAAGCGAGGAAGACCCCGAAACCTCGGATAACCTTACCTTCAAGGCGCAGGCAACGGGATCGTATGCGGGAGCGGCGGTTCCGTACGGCGAAGATCCATGGTCTGTCTCGGGTAATAGCAGCGTGGTTCTCAAGTATCCTGTAGGATATACATGGCTTGATGATGTCAAGCGTGCAGATAACCCCGGAACGGGAGAGTTCTATGTTGACTGGAAGATAAAGGACTTCTGGAATCAGTCCCGGAACGGAAAGCAGGATATTCGCCTTCGTATGACGATGGTAAACGACTGGAAAGCCGATGAAGTGTCACTTTTAAACGGTATGCCGCCGAGAACGGACACCAATCTTGCGGCAATAGACCATCTTGAATATATGCTTGTCCGCCGCAAGGGGCGTGATCTCAATACGCTCTTTACAACCGTTATCGAGCCGTATAACGGAAGCCGCTATATCAAGTCTATTGAAAATGTTCCGGTAACAGTTGTTGAAGGAACTCCCGGAAAGAACGATGTGGCAAAGGCAGTTAAGGTAGAGCTTATCGACGGCAGAGTGGACTATATCGTATATGCACAGAACAACACAGTTACATACAGCGTTGGTGACATATTCGAGTTCCGCGGCTTTGTCGGAGTATGGTCAATTGATGAAAACGGCGTGAATATATACAGCTATGTAAACGACGGCGAAATGATTGGAAACGATACAGTGAGGGTTGAAAACCTTGATGCTGTGATAAAGGGAACTATCACAGACTTCCAGGATGAGCTTTCGTTTGACAACTGGATAGAGGCAGAGCTTGATGTTGCGCTCACTCAGGAAGCTGCTGATGACCTCTCCGGGCGTATCATAAACGTTGAACGCGAGGCTCTCGGAAACTCGACATACGTAATTGAGAGCGTAGATGTGCTTGACGGCAACCGAGCAAGAATAAACCTCGGAAACGTAACGCTTATAAGTGGTTTTGTCGATGCAAAGAACGAGGAGCTTGGCTATAAGTATGACGTAGCAGTCGGAAAGAGCTTCGATATTCCGTTGTCATACGAGGATAACCCGGCACCGGTATTTGATGAGGTTGCGGACAATATCACAACCTCTGCCGGAAGCTCGGTATCGGTAACGGTAAGTGCAACGGGAGACGATGGAGCAACGGTAACGTATCGTGCGCGTACACTTCCGCGTGGAGCATCGTTTGATGCTGAGACCGGTACATTCACATGGAAACCAACAGCGTCGCAGATCGGCGATAACCTTGTAGCGGTAGATGCGGTTGATGAGTATGGCAGAATAAGCACAAAGTATTTCACAATAACTGTTTACGGTTCAACTACAGGCGGTGGAGGAGGCGGCGGAGAAACAACAACTCCGA